>DAINCG010000163.1:0-9669 GCA_036732525.1 Pseudomonadota bacterium
CTTGGCCTGTCGTCGACCCGAAACAACCTCGTCATCGCCAACCGGTTCGAGAACATCGAGAACAAGCCGCCGCGCGAACCGGGGCTGCATCCGGTCTACATGTCCTACGACGCGGACAACAATCGGATCGAAGGCAACAGCTTCGTCAACTTTTCCGGCGCCGCCGTGAAGATCCGCGACAATAGCGACGGCAACGTCGTGCAGAAGAACCTCTTCTCGACCCGCATCGACAAGGCGCTGAAGCGCAACCCGGCCTTGTCCGTTCAGGCGGTCTACTATTCCCAGAACGACAATCCGGACAGAGCGCCCGAATGCCCGTCGCGCGACAACGACGTGGCGGACAACGTGATGCTTTATGACCCGATGCCTGCGCTCAAGGGCGGGCGCGAATACGGCGTGCACAACGCCGGCCGCGGCGACAAGCGCGTGCCGAGCAAGTGCCAGGAGCCGGATCGGCGCGAAGACGCCCAGATCTCCGCGCGCAACAATCGCACGCTCGGCCTCGGCGCCAAGGCGCCCAATCTGGTGCAGACGTTCCTTTCGGACTATGGCTATGCGCTCGACGAGCGGCAGTTGGCTGGGACCGCGCCCGCCTATCCCTATTTCGGCTTCTGCGACGCCGCCGACGCCTGCGTCGGCCCGAACGGACAGTGCGTGGCGCCGGGGCAATCGGTCACCGCGGCGGGCGCGAGCTATGTCTGCCGGGCGAACAACCTCTACCGGAAATAGCTCCGGCAGCGGTCAAGCCCGCATGTGGCCGTTCGCGGGGTCGTGGAGCGGCCGGAGAGACGCCGCCGCCGCGTGGCCGACGCCCGCGACTTCGATCTCGAAGCGCTCGTCCGCGCCGGCGGCCGGTCCCGTGACGTAGCCGAGGCCGATCGCGGCGCCGAGGCTGTGGCCGTAGGCGGCCGAGGTGATCCAGCCGACGGGTTCGCCGACGCGCAGGATCGGCTCGTGGCCGAACAGCAATGGCGCGGGGTCCTGCAGCCGGAACGCGGTCAGCCGGCGGGCCGGCGGCCTGTCCCGCCTTGCCGTCAGCGCATCCCGGCCGACGAAATCCGCGGGTTTGTCGAGCTTCACCACGAAGTCGAGCCCCGCTTCGAACGGGTCGTCCTCCGGGCTGACGTCGTGGCCCCAGTGGCGGTAGCCCTTCTCCAGGCGGAGCGAGTCCATGGCGTGCATGCCGGCCGGAACCGCGCCGAGCGGCCGGCCCGCCGCGACAAGCGCCCGCCAGAGGCGGGGCGCGTCGTCGGCGGCGCAGGCGATCTCCCAGCCGAGCTCGCCGACATAGGTGATGCGGCTCAAGCGGCAGGCGACGCCGCCGACCTCAGCCGCCGCCGTCCGGGCGAACCGGAAGGCGCCCGGCGCCAGGTCGATTTCGGCCAGCGGCGTCAACAATTCCCGGGCCGCCGGCCCCATCACGCCGATGACGGCGCGTTCGGCCGATGCGTCCCGGACCCGCACATTGGGAAAGCCCGCCGCGTAGCGCATCAGGCGCGTCAGATCGCGGCGCCGGACGGCGGCCCCCGTCGTCACCGTGAAGGCGTCCTCGGCCCGGCGCGCGACGGTCAGGTCCGCCTCGATGCCGCCCCGCCGGTTGAGCCACTGGGTATAGACAATGCGCCCCGGCGCCACGTCGATCCGGTTGGCCGAAAGCTGCTCCAGAAGCGCCAGGGCGTCGGGCCCCTCGACGTCGAACTGGCCGAAGGACGACTGGTCGAAGATGCCGGCAGCCTGCCGCGTCGCGAGATGTTCGTCCCGCGCGTTCTCGAACCAGTTCGGCCGGCCGTAGCTGTATGCGTAGGTCGGCGCCTGGCCGGGTTTCGCATACCAGTTCGGCCGCTCGAAGCCGGCGACCTCGCCGAAGCAGGCACCGAGCGCCGTGGTCTCGGCATGGAGCGGGGAGAGCACAGCGTCCCGGCTCGTCTCGAACTGCCGGTAGGGCCAGTGCATGGCGTAGAGCAGGCCGAGCGCTTCCGAGACGCGGGGGACGAGAAAATCCCGCTCGGCCTGGAACGGCTGGGCGCGCTGGACGTCGACGGCGGCCAGATCGAAGGGCATCTCGCCCGCCTCGATCCATTCCGCGAGGGCCTTGCCGGCGCCTGCGGCCGATTGGATCCCGATCGAATTGAAGCCGGCGAGCGCGTAGAAGCCCGCGAGTTCCGCGGTTTCGCCGAGATAGTAGCGCTGGTCGGGCGTAAAGCCTTCCGGCCCGTTGAAGAACTTGCGCAGGCCGATGCGTCCCATCACCGGCACGCGTCGGGCGGCATGTTCCAGGATCGGCGCGAAGTGATCGAAATCCTCCGGCAGTTCGTCGAAGCAGAAGTCTTCCGGGATGCCGTCGACGGCCCAGGGTTTCGCCTTCGGCTCGAAGGCGCCCAGCAGCAGCTTGCCCGCGTCCTCTTTGTAGTAGGCGCATCCGTCCATGTCGCGCAGCACCGGCAGCGTTGTCGGCAGACCCGCGATGGGCTCCGTCACCACGTAGAAGTGCTCGCAGGCCTGGACCGGAAGGGCCGCGCCCGCAAGCCGGCCGAATTCCCGCGCCCACATGCCGGCGGCATTGACGATGACGGGCGCCGAAATCGTCCCCGCATCGGTCTCGACGCCGGCCGCGCGGCCGCGCGCCGCGCGGACGCCGGTCGCCGTCGCGCCCTCGACGATGCGGACGCCCAACTGCCTTGCTCCCTTGGCGAGCGCCTGGGCGTAGTCGAGCGGATTGACCTGCCCGTCGGTCGGATACCAGAGCGCGCCCAGCAGGTCGCCGGTCTCCAGGAACGGCCACAGGCGGCCGGCCTCCGCCGCGTCGACCAGATGGGCCTCGACGCCCAGGGCCTTCGCGAAGGAATAGGCGTGGCGGTGCTCTTCCCACCGATCGGCATTGTCCGCGATGCCGAGGCTGCCGTTCTGCTTGAAGCCGGTCGCCTGGCCGGTCGCCGCCTCCAACTCCTTGAAGAGGGGCTGGGAGGCCATGGCGATCCGGGAAAGGGTGGCCGAGCCGATGTTGGAGCGGATCAGCCCCGCCGCATGCCAGGTCGTGCCGCAGGCGATCTGCCGCCGCTCCAGCAGCACGACATCGCGCCAGCCCTGCTTCGCCAAGTGGTATGCGACGGAGAGCCCGGCGACGCCGCCGCCGACGATGACGGCGCTCGCCTCGGCGGGAATATCTTGCGGCATCGGCGGCGCTTTCGATTGCGGCGGTTAGGCTTGGCGCCTAGGATCGCCGCCCGTTCGACGGAGGGCAAGCGGCCGCCATGGATCTGAAGCAGCACATCCGTTCGGTTCCGGATTTTCCGAAGCCGGGCATCCTCTTTTACGACATCTCGACCCTGCTCGCGAACGCGGACGCCTGGTCGGCGACGGTCGAGCAGCTGGCGGAAGCGGTTGCGCCCTGGCGTCCGACCAAGCTCGCCGGCATCGAGAGCCGCGGCTTCCTGACCGCGGCGCCGCTTGGCCTGAAAATGGGCCTCGGCTTCGTCATGATCCGCAAGAAGGGCAAGTTGCCGGGCGCGGTCGTCCGCCACGAATACGACCTCGAATACGGCTCGGACGTGATCGAGATGCAGGCCGATGCGATCCGGCCCGGCGACCGGGTCGTGGTGCTGGACGACCTGCTCGCGACCGGCGGCACCATGGCGGCGTCCGTCGCGCTGCTGCGCGAGCAGGGAGCGGAGGTGCCGGGGGTCGCCTGCATCATCGAGCTTGCCTTCCTGAACGGCCGGCAGCGGCTCGACTGCCCGGTCGAGACCCTGATCCAATATGATGTGTGACGGCTTCGCCGCGACGCCTGAGCCGCCCTATTACGCGGTCATCTTCACCAGCCGCATGAGCGGCGACGACGCCGGCTATGAGGCCATGGCCGCGGCGATGGAGGAACTGGCGCTCGCCCAGCCCGGCGCGCTCGGCGTCGAGTCCGTGCGCGGCGCCGACGGCGTCGGCATCACAGTCTCCTATTGGCGGGACGAGGCGTCGATCCGGGCCTGGAAGGCGAAGGCGGAGCATTTGGCGGCGCAACGGTCGGGCATCCAGCGGTGGTATAGTCGTTACGAATTGCGCGTCGCGAAGGTTGAGTGGGCCTATTCGGGACCGGCCGGCCGGTCGCCCTGAGGCTCGCGCCGCCTCAAATTTTGCCAAGTACGAGAAGAATAATAACAATTATTAAAATGATGCCGAGCGTGCCCGTCGGCGCGTATCCCCAATTGCGGCTATAATTCCAGCTCGGCAGCGCGCCGATAAGCAGAAGAATCAAGACAATAAACAGGACTGTTCCGACAGTCATCGAGCGTCTCCCTTGCGAGTGATCGGCGGCTGTTCGCCAAGCCGACTGCAGAAACGCCATTTCCGCGAAGTGGTTTCCTAAAATAAAACAAAAATTTTCCGGAACCCGCGAGACGGCGGCGTGTTTCAGAGTCATTCCGTCAAAAGGAGCGACCACCAATGAATTGGGATGAACTTAAGGGCAAGTGGACGCAGGTCCGAGGCAAGGCCCAAGAGCAATGGGGCGAGTTGACCGATGACGACCTCGACAAGGTCAAAGGTCAACGCGACCAGCTCGTTGGCAAGATTCAAGAGCGTTACGGCAAGACCAAGCAGGAGGCCGAACGCGAGGTCGACGCTTGGTCCACGAATATTTGAGCATTAAAATCCCAAAGGGAATAAAAATAATGCGAAAAAGACTTATGATTTCTGTCGCCGCTATCATGATGGCGCCTGCCATTGCGAGCGCGGCCGATTGCGACGCGCGCATGAACACCTATGACCAGAAGGTCTTGGCCGACCCGGCTGCGCGGCAGCAGATCGACGTCAGCGCCCGCCGCAACCTGCGCGACCTGCGCGACGCCGCCGTCTTGCTGGAGCTCTATGGCCAGACCGCCGCCTGCGAAGAGGTGATCGCGGCGATCAAGAAGATCGCGGACGATCCGGATGCGATGGAGCGCGTGCGGGCCGAGAACGCCATGTCGGCGGGCGGCGCGACGACCGCCGCGGACGAGCGGACCTATGACGAGCGTGCGAAAATGCGGGCCGAGACCGCCGTCCCGCTTTCCGAAGCGGCTGGCACCGTCACGGCCGCCGAACTGATCGGCGCCGACCTGCACGGCATGGACGGCCAGGACCTCGGCGCGGTCGACGACCTGGTCGTCGGCAGGGACGGCAAGGCGTCTTACCTGATCGTCGGCCACGGCGGCTTCCTCGGGATCGGCAAGAAGCAGATCGCGGTGCCGTTCGACGTGGCCAAGATCAGCGAGGATCGCGACGTCGTCTTCATCAACGCCACCGACGAATCCCTTGAGAAGGCCCCGTCCTTCGATCGGGACGATCGCAGCTGGCTCTCGGACGAGAAGTGGCGCATGACGAACGACGAATACTACGCGCCCGACAAGAAGTAGCAGCGGGCCAATCGCCCGATGCGCGACGAGGCGGCGAAACTATCCGCCGCCTCGTTTGCGTTTGGATTGAAGGCTGAGTGATCGCTGCAGATTGGGCGTTTGGACCTGGATCGGCAACGGCGGCCATTCGTGCGGAACCCTAAAACATGAAGTCGTCGGCGGTGATTTGCGACGGGTCGACGCCGACCAGCATGATCGTGCCGTGGCCCGTGTCGATGATCGCGTTCTCGTCGCCGGCGATATTGAGATCCTCGAACCCGTTCAATCCGAGCGAGGAGAGATCGATCACATCGTTCCTGAAATCAACGATTGTGTCGTTCCCGTGGGATTGATGGAAAACGAATGTGTCCGGCGCACGGCCGCCGATCATGACGTCGGCGCCGACGCCGCTGATCAACGTATCCTTGCCGTTGCCGCCTTGCAGGACGGTCGGCATGAACTTCTCAGGTCCGGACGGCGCTTCCGAGAGCGAATCGTCAGGGCCGGCCAGATTGCCCGGCGCGCCCGCGACCACAACGTCTTTACCGTTGCCGCCGTCTAGGACATCGGCGCCTTCCATACCGTCCAGGGTGTCGGCGCCGTTGCCGCCGCTCAGCATGTCGTCGCCGGCGCCGCCGAGAATCAGATCGCTTTGGTTGCCGCCGGAGATCTGGTCGTCGCCGGCCCCGCCAGCCAACATATCCGCCCCGTTCCCGCCGGTCGCCACGCCATCGACATCCGTAAACTCAAACTTGGTGTTGCTTGGTTTTGCCAACATGACCCCCTTTGTCGCTCTTACTTGATTGATGAGGGTCAAAATGCCCGAATCATTAAAACAAAACATTAGATTAGTCAGATTTATATTTCGAAAAATCAAATCCAAATTTTCCCGAAACTCTGCCGTTATTCCGGTCAAAATGCATCTTTCGCCCGACGCCGAGCGCAGGCGCCCGCGCGATTCTGCGCATGCGACGCACGCCGCCGGTAGGGCGAACCTCACCAAGCGCGCATCAGGTCGTGCTCAGGATTGCAGTGGCGGAATGTCGCCTGCGGCGCTCGCCGCTAACCGACCGTCCAATCCCCGATCGTCGCCTTCGGCAGGCCGAGGTGGTCGCGGAGCGTCGCGCCCGTGTACTCCTTGCGGTAGAGGCCGCGACGCTGCAGTTCGGGGACGACGTGTTCGACGAAGTCCTCGAAGGAGCCCGGCAGCCAGGATGGGCCGATGACGAAGCCGTCGCAGGCCGGCGTCGTGAACCATTCCTCCATGATGTCGGCGATCTCCTGCGGTCCGCCGACCCAGGCGTGGTTCAGGCGGCCGCGTTGCGTGACCTCCATGAAGTCGCGCGGCGTCGGGTTCGGGTAGCCCGCCTGCACGACCCGGTCGCGCATGGTCTGCATGCCGGTGACGCCCGCCATCTCTTCGTCGGTGAACGGCTCGTCGAGGGCCTTCTTGCCGAAGTCGTAGTTCAGCGCCTCCGACAGTAGCGAGAGCTGATCGTAGTCGTTCGGCAGGGTGTCGTAGAAGGCGCGCTTGTCCTCCGCCTCCGCCTTGGTCGCGGCGACGATGGGGAAGCCGAGCGCCGCGATCTTCATGTGGTCCGGATTGCGGCCCAGCGCCGCGCAGCCGGCCTTCAGGCTCTTGTAGGCCGCAGTCGCGGCCGCGAGATGCGGCGGGGCGGTGAACAGCAGTTCGCCCCACTGTGCCGCGAACTTCTGGCCGCGGCCGCTGGCGCCAGCCTGCATGATGACCGGCCGGCCCTGGGGCGAGCGGGGCACGGTGAAGGGGCCGCGGGTCCGATGGTAGGGCCCGACATGGTCGATCCGGCGCACGCTGCCCGGCTTCGCGAAGACGCCCTTATCCTTGTCGAGGACGATCGCATCGTCGTCCCAGCTATCCCAGAGGCCGAGGACGGCGTCCATGAAGTCGTCGGCGCGGTCGTAGCGATTGTCGTGCTCGATGACCTTCTCGAGGCCCATATTGCGCGCCTCGTTGTCGTTGACCGAGGTCACGACGTTCCATGCGGCGCGCCCGCCCATCATCAGGTCGAGCGTCTGGAAGAGACGCGCGACATGGAAGGGCTGGTGGTAGGTCGTCGAATAGGTGGAGCCGAGCCCCAGCTTCTCCGTCGCCATGGCCATCGCCATCAGGCAGGCGGTCGGGTCCATCTTCACGCAGCGAATGCCGTGTTCGATGGTGTGGGCATGGTCGCCCAGATACATGTCCGGCATGGCGAGCCGGTCGTCGAAGAAGCCGACGTCGAACTTGCCGTGCTCCAGCACCTTGCCGATGTGCTGGTAGTAGGCGGCCGTCGTGAAATCGGGCCGGGCGTCGGGATGGCGCCAGGCGGCGGGCAGGGTGGTGCAGTTCTGCGCCTGCAGGAACGCGACGAGATGGATCTGACGGGTCATTTGAACGCCTCCGGCTGGCCGACTTCGAAGCCGCGCGCCTGCTCGTAGCCCCAGGCGGCGCGCAGCGACGTCGGCTCCTCGCCATACGCGGACACGAACTGGACGGACAGCGGCAGGCCGCTTTTGGAAAAGCCGCTCGGCACGGCCGTCGCGCACATCTCCACCATGTTGACCATGCGGGTGAACATGGCGGGCGTCGCCGTCTGGTCGATGTCGGCGACGACCGGCGCCGGCTCCACCGTCGTCGGCGTCAGCAGCGCGTCGACGCCGGCGATCGCCGCATGCGTCTCGCGGATCAGCCGCTGCTGCTCCCGCTTCGCCAAAACATAGTCACGGGCGGAGATGCGGGCGCCGGCGGCGAGGCGCGGACGGACGTCCTCGTCGAGCGGCGCCGCCGGATCGTCGATCAACTTGGAATAATAGCCATAGCCCTCGGCATAGATGATCTGGCCGAGCGGCCCGGCGAGCTCCGCGATGCCGGTCGGCAGCGTGACGGACATCAGGCGCGCGCCGGCCTTCTCCAGCGTCTGCAGCGCCGCGTCGTAGGACGCGAGCAGTTCGCGGTCGACGCCGTCGCGGTCCCGGTCCGGCATGACGCCGACGCGCAGCCCCGTCAGGCCGGCCTTCAGTTCGGGCGCGGGGTCGCGGTAGCGCGGCCGGTAGGTCAGGGGATCGTTCGGATCGGGGCTTTCGGCAAGCGCCGCATAGAGCAGCGCCGCGTCTTCGACCGAGCGGGTCATCGGGCCGGGGCTGTCCAGGCTTTCGGCGAGCGGCAGCACGCCGTGCACGCTGATCCGGCCGAGCGAGGTCTTCAGGCCGACATGCCCGCACCAGGCGGCCGGCAGGCGGACGCTGCCGCCGGTGTCGGTGCCGATCGCCGTCGTCGCGAGGCCGGCCGCGACCGCGACGCCGGAGCCGGAGGACGAGCCGCCGGGCGCCCGGTGGGTCGTTCCGTCCCAGGGGTTCCAGGGCGTGCCGAGCCGAGTGTTCGTGCCCCAGCCGCCCATGGCGAACTCGACCGTGTGGGTCTTGCCGATGACGATCATGCCGGCTGCGAGCGCGCGGCTGGCCAGTGTGGCGGTATAGGTGGATATGCGGCCGGCGTTCGCCGCCGTGCCGCCCTTGGTTTCGCGCCCGTCGATCTCGACGAGATCCTTGAGCGCGATGGTGACGCCGTGCAGCGGCCCTATGGTCCAGCCGCGCCGGATCGCGTCCGTCGCGGCGGCGGCGGCGGCGCGGGCGTCATCCGCGTAGACTTCCGTGAAGGCGTGCAGTTTGCCGTCGAGCCGGTCGATGCGGTCGAGTTGCGCTTCGACGACGTCCGAGGGCGTCAGGTTCCCCTGGCGGAACGCCGCGGCTTGGGCATGAGCAGAGAGAAATGCGGGGTCGGCGGCCATCGTGCGGGCGGTCCTTCGACAACGGGTCGTCGAAGGGTTCCGCGTCCCGCACCTCCGGTCAAGCGGACGGCCCGGTCCGCGCCGCTATGCCGCGCGCACGGTCGCCAGGAAGGCGGCGACCTCGTTCTGCAGGCGGTCGGCCTGCTGGCCGAGTTCGCCGGCAGCGCTCACGACCTGCTCGGCGGCGCCGCCGGTATCGGTCGCGGCCATGCGGACCGCATCGATGCTGCCTTCGACGGCTTCCGAGCTGCGGGCCGCCCCGCCCGCGGCTTCGGCGATGCCGGCGGTCGATGCGCGCTGCTCTTCGACGGCGGCGGCGACGGAGCCCGCCGTGTCGCGCATCCGGCCGATCGTCTCGCTGATGTCGGCGATCGACTGGACCGCCTCCTGCGTCACGTTGCGGATCGCGTCGATCTGGTCGGCGATGTTCTTGGTCGCCTGGCCGGTCTGGCTGGCCGGGTTCTTCACCTCGCTCGCGACGACGGCGAAGCCCTTGCCCG
>DAINCG010000164.1:0-2252 GCA_036732525.1 Pseudomonadota bacterium
CGTGATCGCGTCGCCGCGACCGTCGTCCAGACCCAGGTCGTCGTCGAGTTCCTCGTCGCTCGCCAGCTTGATGTCCGGCTCGTCCGTCTCGTCCGCGTGCGTCGCGGTCGGGGCGGCCACGCCTTCGGCAGCGGCTGTCTTACGTCCGAACATGTCCTTGCTCACCCAGCGCGGTTGGAACGAAGCAGGCGTTGCAGCATGGAGACGGTGCGCGGACGGTCGCCGATCAGTTCGCCCGCGATGCCGGCGAATGCGGCGGCGGCCGGGCATTTCCGGGACGCGAGCGGCTCGCCGAAGTTCAGCGATTCTGCAGCCATCGCGCGGCCGTAGGGGATGACGAAGTCGACCTTGTGGCCGATGCCTTCCTCGAACTGTTCGACGGTGAGTTCGCCCTTGCTGTCCTGACGGGGATGGTTCAGCGCGATGTAGTTGCGCCGGCCGTTATTGCTTTCGCCGTTGATCGCCTCGAGCCGGCGGACGATGTCGCGCACGGATGCGATCGAGGGCTCGGCGACCAGGACGCGGATGTCCGCGCGGCGCACGATTTCCAGCGCGCCGGGCGCGCCGCGCGGCACGTCGATGAAGACGTAGTGGAACTGCTTCTGCAGGATCTGCGTCAGCTCTTTGACCGCGTCGGGGGAGTAGACAATGTCCTCCTCCAGCGGCTCCTCGGCGGCCAGCGCGAATAGGCGCGGGCCGTGCTGGAGCATGGTTCGTTCCAGGAAGAGCGGGTCGAGCCGGTGCGCGTTCTCGAGCGCTTCGCGGAGGCCATGGTTCGCCGGGAAGTCCAGCGCCAGGTGCAGCGACCCGTTCTGCAGGTCGAGATCGACCAGGACGACGCGGCGGCTCTGCTTGTTGGCGAGCACCCAGCCGACGTTCGCCAGCAGGGTCGTCGCCCCGGCGCCGCCGCGGGAGCCGGAGACCGCCACGACCTTGCCGAGGCGCTGGGCCGTCGGCTGGGCGGGATCGTCTTCGCCGAGCGCCAGGCGGATCGCCCGGTAGAGATGATCGTAGGGCACCGGCTTCACCAGGTAGTCGGTGACGCCCATGCGCATCAGGTCACGGAACAGGCCGACATTGTTGTCCTTGCCGATGACGATGACCTGAACGCCGGGTTCGCAGACATTGGCGAGCGCGTCGATCTGGCTGAGCGCCATGTCGACATCCGATACGTCGACGATGATGACCGGGGTCGAGGCATGCGTGGAAAAGAATTCGATCGCCGCGCGCACGCCGCCCCGCTTCACGCGGAACTTCGGCGCGCTCATCCGTCCCAGCGCGTCCTCGGTCGCGGTTTCCGTCTCCGGGTCGACGACGAACGCCGCGATCTTGACCGGCTCGTTGGAGTCTTCCGAACGCTCGGCGGCCCGGACTGCGATAGCCATGTGTCTGTTCCCTTGCCGCTATTTCGATTACTTGCCCTTGCCCTTGCCGCCGCCGCCGCCGCCTTCGCGCTTGATCAGTTCCTTGACCTGATCATTGCGATAGCGGGCGGCTGCGCCCGCGGCGTGCGCGCCGGAGGCGGGCGCCAGCGGGCGGCCGGTCGCAAGTTCGCGCGGGTCGGCGACCATGCGCGCAAGGTTGTCGGCCGTCGCGCAGCCGAAGTTCGAGGAATTCAGTTCACTGAGGTCCATCAGATTGGCGCGGCGCCAGTCGGGGCAGCCGGTCGCATGCGCGTTGATGCGCCGCGCGGTCACCGCGATGTCGCCTTCGCCGGCCGCGACGCCGGCGCCGGCGCGGACAATGCGCGTCGGCTGAACGCCGTGATGGATCAAGGCGAGTTCGGTCTGCTGGATTGCCGCCGCGCCGGCTGCGGTCAGCGGCTGGACGCGGACGTCCATGCTCCAGGGCGAGCCCTGGGCCGCCAGGAACGCGCCGAGCCGGGCGGGCTCGCCGGCGGCAAGGCCGCCGCGGTCAGCCCGGACGATATGGGTCGCTTCCGCCACGTCCATGCGGATCTGACGCTGGACCGGCGTGCGGATGTCGTCCCGCCAGACGGAAGCGCCGTTCTCGCTTTCGGTGACGCAGCCGGAGAGGCCGGCGCCGGCGGCGGCGGCGGCGGCGAGTGCGAGGATGGAAAGCCTGGAGCGCATGGGGGTCGGACCTTTCCGTATGGCTCAGTAGTGGAAGCCGGCGTCGCCGACGAGGCGGAGGCCGCCCGGCTGGGCGATGTCGCTCGGCACGACGCCGGAGACGCGGGCGATCTTGCCGGAGAGGATGCGCTCGACGTCCGAGGGCGGCTCGAAGCCGAC
>DAINCG010000164.1:2270-9643 GCA_036732525.1 Pseudomonadota bacterium
AGTCGGGTCGGAGTACTCGCCCTTCGAGGTCGGCTGCACCAGATAGGCGGTCGCGATGATCACGAGCTCCGTCTCGTTCCGCCGGAAGCTCTCCGACTGGAAGAGCGTGCCGAGGATCGGAATGTCGCCGAGGCCCGGGAACTTCGAGATGTTCTGGCGGGTCTCGTCCTGCAGCAGGCCGGCGATCGCGAAGCTCTGGCCGCTGCCGAGCTCGATGGTCGTTTCCGTCCGGCGGAGCGTGATCGCCGGGATCAGCACCTGGCCCTGCGTGATCGCGCCTTCCTCGGTCAGCTCCGAAACTTCGGGGCGGACGCGCATGGAAATGCGGTTCGGCGAGAGCACGGTCGGCGTGAAGTCGAGCACGACGCCGAACTGCTTGAACTCGATCGTGATCTTGTCGTTGTCCTGGGCGACCGGGATCGGGAACTCGCCGCCCGCGATGAAGCTTGCGGTTTCGCCCGACAGCGCGGTCAGGTTCGGCTCGGCCAGAACGGTGACCATGTTTTCCTGGGCCAGCGCGTCGATCATGCCGCCGACGCTGTCGCCGCCGCCTTCGAACAGGCCGAACAGTGAACCGCCGCCGGTGCCGGTGATGGTCGAGTCGCGCAGGAACGGCAGGCCGCCGTTCAGGATGTCGCGGCCGGTGCCGATGCCGACCAGGCTGGAGCCGATGGAGAAGGCGGCTTCCCAGTTGAAGCCGAAACGGCGGGTCACTTCCCGGCTCATTTCGACGACGCGCACCCGGATGTTTACCTGGGTCGGCGAGGTCACTTCGAGCTGGTTGATGATTGTGTCTTTCTTGTCGGTGAAGCCTTCGGCGATCCGCTGGGCGTGGTCGGCCTCGAGCGTCGTCTCGACCCGGCCGGCAAGCACGATGCCCGCGGGCGTCGAACGGACGCGGATGCCGGCGCGCGGCAGCTCGGCGTCGATTACCGACTGGATCTGGCCGGAGTCGTAGACGACGTTGATCCGGCGGGAGAGGATGACGCCGTCGTTCTCCGAGAGGGCATAGAGCGTCGTCTGCCCCGGCTTGCGGCCGAAGACCAGCAGGCTGCTGTTGGACGCCGCCTGGAAGTCCGCGATCTCCGGGTCGGCGATGAAGACCTTCGCCGCGGGGCGGGGCAGGCGGATCAACTCGCCGGCGTTGACGTTCAACGCCAGTTCGCCGTTCGGCGCGACCGACTGGGCGAAAGCGGTCTTCGGCAGAGCCGCCGAGCCGGCAAGCGCGATGCCAACGGCCGCAGTGAGGAGAAGCTTCTTGAGGCGCAGCGAAGTGCCCATTGCGGGGCTCCAGAAAGATTTCAGGCTCACCGCCGATCTGGCGATGAGCCTGACTTTAGGGACCTTTGACTTACTCGACGGTTAACCATGCATCCGTCGGAGACGCGCGCGCCGCATTTTCCTGTCTTATTTCGACTCGACGACTTCGCGGGCCCCGCCCTTCAGGATGATCAGCGTGGGCTGCGCGGCGGCTTCCTTCGGCAGCGTCGGCTTCGGCTTGTGCAGGTTCTCTTCCTGCAGGCGGAGCGCTGAGGACACATCGGCGGCCCAGGTGGTCTTGGCCCTGAGGTCGGCCAGGTTCATTTCCGGCGCTTCGCCGCCGATGATCTGCTCGCCATCCGGCGCACGCTCTTCCGCGAGGCTGCGCAGGCTGAGCGCGAGGCGGCCAAGCTCCTGTGCGACATGGATGCGCTCGGCGTGCTGCGGGGCGACTTCCAATGTCGCGGTCGTGGCCATGCGCTCGTCGGCGGCGTCGGCTTCGATCGCGGCGAAGGATTCGACCCGCTGGCCGATGGCGATCACCCGGACGTTCGCAAGGATCGTTTCGCTGGCGAGCCGGCGGCTCAGCCGGTCGTCCTGGTCCTTCAGCTCCAGGGTCAGGATGAGGTCGACATGGTCGCCTGGAAAGACGAGGCCGGAGTTGCCGGAGACCTTGTCGATCTCGACCGTCACGGCGCGCATGCCGGGCCTCAGGACGGCGGCGAGGAAGCCGCGCTGGCCCGGCTTGATGATTTGAGCATTGGTGACCGCCTGGTCCAGGCCAAGCGGCCGGCGGACGACCGCGCCCAGCAGGCTCTCCAGGGTCGCCGCGCCTTCGATGAAGTGCTGCGAGATGACGACCTCGTCGGCGCCGCCGGTCGCCTGCCAGCGAATGTCGTCGGCGGTGATGAACGCGCCGACATCAAGCTGGCGGTTCGCGACGACGATTTTCGGGCCGGTCAGTTCCGGCTCCAACGACGCTTCCGCGGTCTGGTCCGAGAAATACGCGCGGGCGAAGATGCCGGCCACGCCGGCGATCGCCAGGAACAGCGTGAAGTAGAGGATCGTGCGGGACCCCATGGTTCAATCTCCCTCCAGCGCGGCCCTCAGCCAGGCCAGTACCGGCTCCATAAAACGAACATGCCCCCGGCTGCGATCGCCACCCCGTAGGGCAGCCCATTCACCTTGACGTCGCCTTTGTCTGCCACGGCCTGGAGGCTCGGGACGTGGCGCTCCGCCGTCGCCCGGAGCCACGTCATGGCGTGCGCGATCTCCGGCAGCAGGTAGAGCAGGGCGAGCGCGCCGCCGGCGAGGCCGGTCAGAACAAGGTAGTCGATCGCTGCGGCCGGGCCCGCCCAAAGGCCGACGGCCGCCATCAGTTTCACGTCGCCGCCGCCGATCTTGCCCAAGGCGAAGCCGACGAACCCGACGATGAAAATGAGACCGGCGACCCAAAGGCCGCCGATAAGGTCCACGCGGTCGGGCGACGCGGCGCCCGCGATCAGAAAACTGACCGCCACGATCATCGGCATGGAGTTCGGGATGCGCCGATGCAGGACATCGGACACGGCCGAGACGACCAGCATCCCGAATACGATGGCTATGGCGAAGTTCAAAGTCACGGACGCCGCGCTCCCTCATGCGCGAACGATGCGACGCGTCTCCTTAGGCGAGCACCGCATCGAACTTGGCTTTCAGACGACCCAGCATCGTGGTCGCGTCGCCGGTGGTGCCGACCAGCGCAGCGACGCCGGCGGCCATGGCGGCGGCCAGGAGGCCGTACTCGATCGCGGTCACGCCGCTTTCGTCGTCAATGAAACGGTTGATGATCTTGCTCATTGTCGTCGTCTCCAAGTGAGAGATTGGTTAATTGACGCAGATGGCTTCGCGCAGGACTACGCGAGGACCGCGTCGAACTTGGCCTTGAGGCGACCCAGCATGGTCGTCGCGTCGCCGGTCGTGCCGACCAGCGCGGCGACGCCGGCGGCCATGGCGGCGGCCAGCAGGCCGTATTCGATGGCGGTCACGCCGCTCTCGTCGTCGATGAAGCGCTTGAAAGTCTGGGACATGGTCGCGGATTCCTTTCTCTGTTTCGAACGGCGTCGAGTAGTCGGATCGCTCGTTCACGCACGGCACATAATGCCGATGGGCAATTTCTCGCTGCCTAACGAAACAAAGAAACAATTGAAGGAATTTCGCCCGGTATCCGGAACGAAGCTGGCGTAAGCCAAATGCGCGTCCCGGCGGCGTCGGCGTCCTCGAAGCTTCGTAACGTACTGAACAAAAAGGATTCGGAAGTCGCCCTCACGCTATGTGCGCCAGAGGTGTGGCCTCCCGCGGGTTAAGAACCGGTTTGCCCGGTCCCTTGGCTGACGCAGATGTTCGATAACCTTCCTGGCGAGACGGCCCGGCGATCCGCTATGCGCCGTCGTCGAAAATCGCGACGGCGCGGCACCAGCCGTCGGACGCGGCCTTGATCTTCACGGGAAAGCAGGCGACCTCGAATCCGGTCGCGGGCAGGTCTTCCAGATTGTGCAGCTTCTCGATGTGGCAGTAGCCGATGTCCCGGCCGGCGCGGTGGCCTTCCCAGACGATGCCGGGATCGGGCTCGGCCGCGTAGCGCTTGGCGGTGAGCGAGAAGGGCGCGTCCCAGCTCCAGCCGTCGGTCCCGGTGACGCGCACGCCGCGCTCCAGCAGCCAGAGCGTCCCCTCCCGGCCGACGCCGCAGCCCCGGTCGACATAGTCATCGGCGCCGTAGCGCCGTCCCGCCGCCGTATTGACCACGACGATGTCGAGCGGCCGGAGGTCGTGGCCGACGCGCTTCAGTTCCGCTTCGATGTCGGCGGCGGTCGCGACATAGCCGTCGTCGAAGTCGCGGAAATCCAGCTTCACGGCGGGCCGAAAGCACCAGTCCAGCGGGATTTCGTCGATCGTCCAGGCGCGTTCGCCGCCGGGCTTCAAGCGGTGGTTCATAGTCGAATGGAAATGCCAGGGCGCGTCGAGGTGGGTCCCGTTGTGCGTCGAGATGCGCACCTGCTCCAGGGCCCAACCTTCGCCGTCCGGCAGATCGTCGACCGTCATGCCGGGGAAGAATCCGACGACGCGCTCCCGCGTCATCTGGTGATCCAGATAGTCGATCTCGGGCTCCAGGCCCGGCGGGTCGCTCCGGATGCCGGCTTCGAGCGGGACGGAGATATCGACGATTCGGCGCGGCATGGGCGGGTCCCCTGTCGAACGGATTAAGCCGAAAGAGCCTAGGCGAAATTGGCTTCAGCGCCGATATCTGCGTCGCAAGGGCCCCAGACGCCGCTTGCCGAAGGCGAGCGCGCGGTGCCAGAGCGGCCGGCCGACGAGCGGATCGGTCCAGCCGGCTTCGAAGCGGTCGACGAGATCCTCCGCCTGGATGCGCTTTCGGTCGTAGGGGTCGAGGTAGCGGGGATAGAGCAGCAGCGTCGCCGCCGTCAGCGCGTCGATGTCGAGCGCGCGCCCGCGACGCGCGGGCTGCGGCGCCCGGTCGTCCGTCAAACCCCAGCCGGCGTAGAACGGTCGACCGTAGACGATCGCGCGCTTCCCGCGCAGCAGCGCCTCGAATCCGGCGAGCGAGGAAATCGTGCAGACCGCATCCGCCCAGTCGAGCGCCGATGCGATCGGAATATCCGGCCAGACGGCGTCCGCCAGCTTCGCGAGCGCATTTGGGGCCACGTCGCCCGGCCGGCCGGCGAACAGCACGTCCGGGTGCGGCTTGTAGGCGATCCAGGCCGTGGGTTCGGCGGCGCGCGCGGCTTCGAGCAGCTCCAGATTGGTGCGGACCTCCGCGCCGCCGAGGCGGATCGAAGCGTCGTCCTCGACCTGTCCCACGACCAGCATGGTTGTCCGTCCCGCCGGCCGTTCGGGCGCCTGGCCCCGGCCGACCGCGTATTTGCTGACTGCGAGACCGACGAGGCGCCGTCGAAGGGCCGCCGCGCGGGCCTTCAGGTCGTCACCGAAGCCGTGCGTCGCCAGCAGCGTTTCCAGGTCGCTCGACCCGGTCGAGTCGTAGTAGACGCCGCTTCGGTCGAAGATCAGGCTGTAGGCGGGCGAGAAGTGGGCGCCGAGGCCCGGCGAGCGGATGAAGCCGTCCTCGACCCGGACGATCTTGCCGCCGCCGAACGCGACCGCCTCCGTGAGGTCCGGCGGCTCCCGGGACGCCCAGACCAGGACATCCCGGCCGTCCGCCGCGGCCCGGATCACGGCGTCCGGCGTATCGACGAACTCGAGCGGACCGTCCGCCATGTCGCGGGCCTGGGCCCGGTTCCACCACGAGACGCCGAAGGCGGTGGTTGGGCTATCGGTCGAGCGGGCCATGGAAGACCGACCGACCGGGCACGCGCCCCGCGACGGTCTCCCGGTCCTGCCAGGCGAAGTAACGCCGCCTCGCCCGGCGCAGCAGCCCGCCGGCGACGCCGACCGGCGGCAGCGGCGCGGGCAGGAAGGGGTTGCTGCGGGCGAAGGCATAGATGGCGCGCCGACGGGCGCCGGCGGGTGCGGGCGTGCGTTGGTGGAAACCATACGTGTTGGCGACGACCAGCGTATTCGCCCTGACCGGTCGCGGCGTCGCCGCCCCGAGACCGAGGGCCGCGAGATCGGCCGCGTCCGCCCGGAACGAACCGTCCTCGCTGTGGCCGTCATGGAGATCGCGGGCGATCAGGCTGCGGCGGTATTCCCACACGAGCCGCCGCCAGGTCAGTCGGTGCGAACCTGTGGCGTAGACGAAGGGGCCGGCTTCGGGGCCGACGTCATCCAGGTAGAGCCAGCATTTGGCGGACGGATGGAAGGTGTCCGAATGCAGCACGGTCTGCGGGTCGTTCGCGCCGTGGACGATGCATTCGACCGACCACGTCGGCGGCGCGCCCCCGTCCGCCATCGCCATCAGGCGGGCCAGCGGCTTGTAGGTCTCGAGCGCTAAGGTCGCCGGGGCCTGCGCCCGGTCGGCGTCATCGAAGATCGCCCGGCGGGTCCGCGCCTCGCCCTCGACGAACTCGCGAATCCGACCGTCATAGGCGAAGACCTCGTCCCGAATCCGGCGGAAATGTTCGGGCGGCAGGAAATCCGGCTTGATCAGGATGCCGTCGGCGAAGAATACGCGCCGGTCCGCCGCCGGCACGGCCAGCCCGAACAGGCGCATGCGCAATCCCATCACGGCGTGCGCCACGACGACGCGCACAACGTGCAGGCCCAGCCGATTCGCCGTCCGCGAGCCGATCGCCGCGTTGTTTCGGAAGGACTTGGAGGCCGTGAACAGCGCGCCGAAATCGAGAAGCGCGCTCAAGAGCCGCCTGCCGCCGCCCGCCGCTGTCGCCGCGACCGGCATGGCACTACTCCGCCGCCATGCGCGGCTGATTGACCGACCGTTCCAGCAGCCGTTCGGTCGCCGCCTTGACGCCCGCCGTGAGGCCAGGCTCCGAATAGAAGACGCCGCGGATCATGATCGAGCCCGTGATCGCCCGGATGAATGCGTTGACGAGGTCCATATCGGGCTTCGGCGGCGCGCGCCAGAAGGCGTCGAGTCCGTTCTGCGCCGTCATGCCCGGCACGTCGTAAATCGCCTGCCCGAGCGCCAGCGTCGGCCGGCCGTGCTGCAGCGAAAGCAGGCCGACCGTACTGTTGACGACGACCACGCCCGCAGCGGCGTCGATCAGCCGGCCAAGGTCGCCGCCGTCGATATAGATGACGCGGCCCTCGACGCCGGCTTCCCGCGCGACTTTCAGCGCGTAGCGCTTCCAGCTCTTCAGGCCGGGATCGAGCGGATGGACCTTCACGATAAGATGCGCGTCGTCGGGCGCATGGGCCGCGAAGGACCGGATGACGTCCCGGATCGGGGTTTCCAGATCCGGATAGGGCGAATAGGCGCGGAGCGAGAAGTCGCGCGCGATCTGGAGCGGGAAAATAAAGGTCTGCGTCGGCCTGCGTTCCGCCGCCGCGATCTCCGCCGTCGCCTTCGGCACGCGCCAGCGCAGCATCAGCAGCCGAAGGCCGGTGCCGATATAGGTCAGGATCGGATGGTCGGTCTGATGCGTCTTGAAGCGTGGGTAGAGGAACCAGAAGAACGACGAGGCAAGATGGTGCGTCATATC
>DAINCG010000165.1:0-7149 GCA_036732525.1 Pseudomonadota bacterium
CGGCCGATATGGGCGCGGCGGGCGTCGATGTGGATCAGCGGCGCGGCGGGCAGCGACTCTCCGAAGCTCATCGTCAGAATGTTCAGCCCTGCGCCGAAGACCAGCACGCAATCGGCCTCGGCCGCCATCCGTCTGGCCATCGAATGGGAGAACGAGCCGATGATGCCGAGGTTCAGGGGATGGCCGTGGAAGAGGTCCTTGCCCTTGGCGGACGTCGCGAGGAGCGCGCCGGACTTCTCCGCGAGGCGGATCAGCGCGTCCCTGGCGCCGGCGAGGTGCGCGCCGTAGCCGGCGAGGATCAGCGGCCGCTTCGCCTGGCCGATGACGGCGGCGGCCGCGGCGATCGCCTCCGGCCGCGCCTTTCCGGCGGACGGACGCACGAGCGGCTCGGCCGCAATCGGCGCCGGGGCTTCTCCCGTCGCCTGGATTTCAGCAAGCTGCACGTCGACCGGCAGGAGCAGCGCCACCGCGGCGCCCTTGGCGGCGGCGGCGGCGGCATCGGCGAGCGTCTGCCGGGCGGCGTCCGGGCCGGTCGGCACGAACGCCTGGATGCCGGCGGCCTTCAGGACGCCGACCTGATCGAGGCCCTTGTAGTCGGGCCCGCCGCCATTGCCCAAGCCCTTCGCCGTCGGCGCTTCGCCGTAGATCAGCAAAACGGGGTTGCCGGTCCGACTTGCGAACGTCGCGCCGTGCAGCCCGTTCGCCAGCGCCGGGCCACGCCCGACGCACACGACCGCCAAGCGACCTGTCGCCGCGGCATAGGCGTCCGCCATGACGATGGCGATGTTTTCGTGCCGGGCGCCCAGGAACTTGATGCCCATGGCGTCGATGGTGACGCCGAAATGGGCCGTGTCATCGCTCATCAGGCCGAAAACGACTTCGACGCCCATGGCCTTCAGGTCTTCGGCGAGCGCCTGGTAAACCGGCGCTGTCCGGGCTTCTGCGATCCTCTGTCCGTCCATCGGGGCGGCCTCCTTCCCTTGGATTGACGCGACGGCGATTCCGCCCCGTCGCGATTATCGCGGAACTTCCGGTCCCGCCGCGTGTTGTTGGCACGCGTCGCCGACGGACGTCGATGCGGCGGGCGGGCGCCAAACTCTGCCCTGAGCCCCCCCCTGGCGCGCGCCGCCGGCGGCCGGCTCGGGCCCGGTCAAACCCGGGACTGTGGTCCGGCCGCTGGCTGGGCCGGGCGTCAGAGGCCCAGCGCGTGTTTCGCCATGATGTTGCGCTGGATCTCGTTCGACCCCGAATAGATCGACGCCGCGCGCAGGAACATGTAGCTCGGGATCAGCCCGTTGAAGTAGTCGGCGCCGACCGGCTCGTCGTTCCAGCCGTGCTCGAGCGCCTGGATATTCTGCGGCTGGCTGTAATATCCCGCCGCCATGACGCCGAGCTCGGAGATCATCTGCTGCACCTCCGATCGCCGTATCTTGATCAGCGAAGAGACGGCCCCGATGCCTTTCGAAGCGCTGTGCGCCGAAAGCGCCTTCAGCATCGTGTTCTCGACCGTCATCAATTGGGCTTCAGTATCCATCAGACGACGCCTGAAGTCCGCGTCGTCGATCAGGCGTTTGCCGTCGCCCGCGCGCTCTTCCCGGGCGATCGTCTGCACGCGATCGAGCGCCGTTTTCAACTCGCCGCAGGCGCCGCCCGAAATGCGTTCGTGCTCCAGAAGATACTTGGCGATCGTCCAGCCCTTGCCTTCCTCGCCGACCAGCGAGTCGAGCGGCACTTCGACGTCGGTAAAGAAGGTCTGATTGAGGTGGTGCGTGCCGGCGATCGAGATGATCGGCCGGATTTCGATGCCCGGCGTCGAGATTGGGAAGATCAGGAAGGAGATGCCGTCCTGCTTCTTCGGTTCGTTCGAGGTGCGGACGAGGCAGAAGATCCAGTCGGCGTGATGCGCCATGCTGGTCCAGATCTTGGAGCCGTTGATGACGTACTTGTCGCCCTTCCGCTCCGCCTTCGTCTTGAGGCTGGCGAGGTCGGAGCCGGAGCCGGGCTCGGAATAGCCCTGGCACCAGACCCGCTCGCCGGAGAGGATTTTCGGCAGCTGATCGGCCTTCTGCGCTTCGGTGCCGAACTGCATGAGCACCGGGCCGACCATCGAGAGGCCGAACGGCGACAGGCGGGGCGCGCCGGCGAGACCCGCTTCGTCGTCGAAGATGAAGCGCTGGATCGAGGTCCAGTCACAGCCGCCATATTCCTTCGGCCAGTTCGGCGCGATCCAGCCCCGATCCGCCAGCGCCTTGTGCCAGCGCATGTAGTCTTCCTTGTGGACGACCTGTCCGTTCAGGACCTTCTGGCGCACGTCCTCGGGCAGCTTTTCCTTGATGAAGGCGCGGACTTCCGCCCGGAATTCTTCGTCTGCGGCGGTAAACGGCATCGGCGTTACTCCCCATCGGCCCATATTTCGTGGAATGCTGGCACGCGGGCCCGCCGCCGTCCATCCTCGGCGCGCTCCGGCGCGGCGCTGGCGCCCAGGGCGACATTTTCTTATCGTGCGGCCAGGATCGAGGCCGCCGGATCGGGGGCGGGCCAGGACGGCGGAGGCTCCAGAGATTTCGGACGATCGGATCGGCATTCCCTGCACGCCGTTGCGGTTGACCATGCTGACGCATGCGGCGGCGACGATGGCCGCATACACGCTTTCGACCGCGTCCCCCTATATCGCGCCGGAGCTCGGCGTCGAGAATGAGGACGTCGCCCAGCTCGTCGCCATTGTCTACTTCATGGGCGCGATGTCGGCCGTCGCGGCGCCCCAGTTCGTGCACCGCTTCGGCGGCCTCGGCGTCAGCATCGGCATCTGCGCCGCGGCGTCGGCGATGCTCACCCTGGCGACGCTCGCGGAATCGCTGCTGATGTTGGCCGCGGGCGCCGTCGCGTTGGGCTGCATGTACGGCATGACCGCGCCATCGAGCAGCCACGTGCTCGCCCCCCTCGCCCCGCCGAAGCGCCGCAACATCGTCTTCTCGATCCGCCAGATCGGCGTGCCGCTCGGCGGCATCTTGGGCGGCATCCTGGTCCCGCCGCTGATCCTGATCGGCGGCTGGCGCATGGCGTTCGAAGCGCAGCTGCTGTTCGCGCTGCTGCTCATCCTCTGCCTCTACATGGTGCGCCACCGCTACGACAGCGGCCGGGACGTGCACCGCCGCTTCTCGCTCGCCGGTCCGATCCGGCTCTTCGGCCTGCTGCGCCAATTGCCGGAACTGCTGCCGCTGTCGATCGCCTGCCTGATCTATTCGGGCGCGCAGCTCTGCTTCGGCGCATACCTCGTGACCCAGGTCGTCCGCGTTTTCGGCGACGACGCCTACGCCTTCGCGAGCGCGGTCGCGTTGGTCACGTTCCAAATGGCGGGCATCGTCGCGCGCATCGTGCTGGGTTTCGTCGCGGACGCCTGGATGTCGGCGCGCACGCTCCTGGCGCTCCAAGGCGTCATCATGGCCGGCGCGGCGGTTACGGCCGCCTCCTACGGCGCCGACTGGCCGCTTTGGATCGTCCTCGTCAACTGCGCGGCGGCCGGCGCCAGCGCCAGCGGCTACACCGGCCTCGCCTTCGCGGAGTACGCCCGCATCGGCGGCGTGGCGCGTACGGCGGAGACGACCGGCCTTGGCGCCGCGCTGATGTTCCTCGGGGTCGCCATCATGGCGCCTCTGTTCCGGCTCGGCATCGACATTTTCGACGGCTACCGAACGCCTTATCTTGTCATCGCCGCGTTGACGCTCGGGAGCGCGGCGATGCTGTTCGTATTCGGAAGACGCAACCGATGACCTTCGCCCGCATTGCGCCGCCGCCGCTGATCGACCGCGACCCCCGGGTCGGCGATCTTTTCGTCAAGGAATGTCGGCCGCTCAACCCGACCCAGACGGCGAAGCCCATACTGATGGTCCACGGTTCCAACCACGGCTGGTGGGCGTGGCGGGTCTGGCAGCCCTTCTTCGCCGGCTTCGGCTGGCCGACCTATGCGCTTTCGTTCCGCAATCACCACAATTCCGCGCCCGTGCCGGACGCCGAATACGCGGCGCTCGACCTCTCCGCATATGTGGACGACATCGCCGAGGTCGCGGACTGGCTCGGCGTGCCGCCGATCCTGATGGGCCATAGCCTGGGCGGCATCGTCGCCCAGAAGTTCGCCGAGGGCCGCGACCTCGCCGCAATGGTCCTCGTGGCGTCGATCGGACCGGCGGCGCTGGGGCCTCAGCGGCCCGGTCCGCCGCCCGAGCCCGACCTTCTCGTCATGCCGAGCCCGGAGGAAGCACGGTCCCGCTGGCTGCACGACCCTTGGCCCGACGCGCGTTTTAACGACTTTTATGCATGTCTGGCGCCAGAGTCGCCGGGCGTGCTCGCCTGGTCGGGAACCGGACGCACCCACGTCGACCCGGCGAAGATCGGCTGTCCGATCCTCTGCGTCGGCGGCGCGGACGACCGGACCTATGTGCCGAAGGCCGAGCGGCTGGCGGAGGTCTATGGCGCGGATTGGTTCGAGCAACCGGACGCCGGCCATGATATGATGCTGGAGGCTGCAAGCGTCGACGCCGCCCAGGGAATCACCCTCTGGCTGGCGTCGCGCCTGGGATTGGGAAGGACGCCATGCGTCGCGACGGCGAAACGCGGATCCTTTTAGCCATTGCGCTTGGCGCATCGCTCGCCGGTTGCGCGAGCGGTTCGGCCCCCGTCCCCTCCGACATCCCGGCGGGCGCCGCCGGCGCTTTGCCGGCCGCGGAGGTTCTCGACACAGACCTCTGGATGATCCCGGTCGCCAGGGACACGCGCGGCTGCGTGCAGTATCGGATGCATTCCGAATCGCGGCCAAGCCTCGCAGCGGTGTTCTACCGAACCCGCGCGGGCGATTTCAGCACCATTGAGGAAGAGGCCGCGTGCACATGAGAGATCCGGATTCGGGCTGGCGCCACGTCAAAATCGAGAAGACCGGCCGCGTGGCCGTCGTCCGCTACGATCGGGAGGACGGCGTCAACGCCCTCTCGCTGCGCGGGATTCGCGAACTCACCGAGGCCGCGGAGTGGATCCGGGCGGACAACGACATCTTCTCCGTCGCCCTCGTCGGCTCGGAGACAGCGTTCTCCGCCGGCCGCGACCTGAAGGACCCGGAGATGGACGCGCGGCGGAACGCGCCGCTGCTGCACCGCCGCTACGCCGCCGGCGCCGGCGCCCGGCTCTGCAAGGCTTGGGGCGAGCTTGAACAGTTTACCGCCTGCGGCATCGAAGGCTTCGCCATCGGCGGCGGTCTGGCGCTCGCCGTCGCGCTCGACTACCGGGTCATCGGCAGGAGCGCGCACCTTCGCGCGCCCGAAGCAGCCCTCGGCCTCTCGATGAGTTGGGGCTCGGTGCCGCGTCTCGTCAACCTGATCGGGCCGGCGCGGACAAAGCAGATCCTGATCCACGCCAACGACCGGATTTCGGCCGAAGACGCCTTCGCCTGGGGCCTAGCGCAGGAGGTCGTGGCGGATGGCGACGCCCGGGCCGCGGCGATCAAAGCGGCCGAAAAGGCGGCAGAGATTCCGCCGGTCGCCGCGCGGATGATCAAGCGCGCGGTCGACGCCTATGCGAACGCCCTGGCGGACGCGGTTATCCACATGGATACAGATCAAGTGCTTTTGTCCGAGAGCGGTCAGGATCATCTGGAAGCGGTTGACGCTTTTCTGGCAAAAAGACCGCCCACGTTCACTGGCGCCTGATCGGCGCCGCGCATTTCCCAATCAGGAGAACGCTTCATGCCATTCGCTTTTCGCCGCCTTGCGGTCTTCTTCGCCGCAGCCGGCATCGCCGCCGGAGGGCCGGCCGGCGCGCGCGATCTTGAGAACACGCTCTACCTGGACCTCGAGTCCGGCCGCGTCGTCATCGAAATGCGCCCGGACGTGGCGCCGAAACACGTCGCGCGCATCAAGGAGCTGACGCGCGAGGGCTTTTACGATGGCCTGACGTTCCATCGCGTCATCGAAGGTTTCATGGCCCAGACCGGCGATCCCCGGGGCGACGGCACTGGCGGTTCCGGACAGAAGATCGAAGCTGAATTCAATCAGCTGCCGTTCGAACGCGGCGTCGTCGGCATGGCGCGGTCGCAGAACCCGAACAGCGGGGACAGCCAGTTCTTCATCATGTTCGACTCGGCCTCGCACCTGAACGGGCAGTACACTGCCTGGGGCAAGGTCGTCGACGGCATGGAGCATGTGGATCGCATCAAGCGCGGCCACCCGGCCATGAACGGGACGGTTCAGAACCCCGACAAGATCGTGAAGATGCAGGTCGCCGCCGACGCGAAGTAAGGTCAGGCGACGACGTTCAATTCGACCGCGCCCAACTCGCCGATGGCGTAGCGGGCGCGGTCGCCCACCTCCGCAAAGCGCGTTTTCAGTGTCGAGCCGGTGATCACGATGTCGCCGGCCTTCAGCCGTTCGCCACGGCCATGCAGGTTGTTCGCGACGACGGCGAGCGCCTGGAACGGGTCGCCCATCGCGTCCCCGGTCACTGCCCGTTCCACCTTGCCGTTGTAGTCGAGCGTGACCGGCTGGGTTTTCCAGTCGACCGCTCGCCAGTCCGGAATCTCCGGTCCCAGCACCACTCCGGCGTTCCAGGTATTGTCCGCCACGAGCGACATGGCGTCGAAGCCAGCATAGTCGGCGCCGCGATCCTCGATCAGCTCGAAGGCCGGCGCGACCGCCGCTGCGAGTTTCATGATCTCGTCCGCGTCATAGTTCCCGTGGACGGCGTCCGCCCCCATGCGGACGGCAAGTTCGAATTCCAGGCCGAGCCGCACATAGTCCGCCGCCGAGACAGTCTTCGGCCCGTCAAAGATGTTCTTGGCGAGAACCGTGCCGACGCACGGCTGGTCGATGCCGCAAAGCTCCTGCATGGCCGCGGACGTCAGCGCGATCTTCCAGCCGCCGACATTGCCGACGCCGCGCGTTTCCCAAAGACGGATCAGCGCCGACTGTGCGGCGTACGCTTCGTCCAAATCGCCCGGCCGGTCATCGCCCTCCAGCCAACGGAACGGCGCGCGGTCCACATTCTCGCGGAACAGGCGTTCGGCGATCCGCTCAGCGCGGTTCATTATCACGTCCCCTTTTCGTAGCCGTAATCACGGCGGGCGGCTTCCGGCGTCACATAGCCGTCGGCAAGGGCGGCTTCGAT
>DAINCG010000165.1:7159-7854 GCA_036732525.1 Pseudomonadota bacterium
CAGCTGGCGGCCCGAGGGCGGCGAGATGATGTCGCCGTAGCCGCCCGCGCCGGCAAGCTGAAAACTCACCACGTCGCCCGCCTTGAGCGAAGCCACTTCCTTCGAGCCCAGTTCCCTGGCCACGCCTTCGGGATTGAGCACGGTCCGGGCGCGGGCCCCGGCTTTCCCGCCGAAGACGCCGAACGGCGCGGAATCATGCCGGTCGCCGAGACCGGTCATCACGGCTTCCGGCGCCAGCAGCTCGATGTCCTTGCGCAGGCCGGCCCCGCCGCGGAACCGGCCCGCCCCGCCGCTGTCGGCCATCAGTTCGAGCCTGCGGATGCGCACCGGGTTGTTGGTCTCGTGCACCTCGACCGGGATGTTGCGGCAGTTCATGACGGGCGCGAGCGCCTCCGCCCCGTCCTTGTCCGACCGCCCGCCATAGCCGCCGAAAGCCAGGTCGTACATGACGAACGGTTTGCCGGTTTCTGGGTCGACGCCGCCGATGTTGGGATTGCTCCAATGGCTGAACGCGCCCATCGCCCGGTCGGGCAAAGCCTGTGCGAGCGCCCCATTGATCGCGTCGAAGATGCGGATCTGCACCGCCGCCCGTCCGCCGCTGGGCGCCGGGAAGGTCGGGTTGAAGAACGACCCCGGCCGCGCCGTCGTGGTGATCGGCCGGATGCCGCCGTCATTCTGCGGCAGGAGCGCGTCAC
>DAINCG010000165.1:7864-9586 GCA_036732525.1 Pseudomonadota bacterium
AGACCTTCACCGCGAACATGGCGTAGGCGCGGGTGTAGTTGATGTAGGCGTTGAGCGCCGCCGGCACTTGGTCGCCGGAGCGCGAGAAATCCACCTCGATCCCATCGCCCGCGACCGTGACGTCGACGGCCACCTTGATCGGCGGCGTGCCGGGGCCGTAGTCGTCCAACTGGTCGTCGAAGCTGTAGGTCCCGTCCGGAATGTCGGCGATCAGCGCCCGCATCCTGGCTTCCGACCGGTCGAGGATCGCATCGTAGGCCGCTTCCGCGACCTCCAGCCCGTGCGCCCGCGCCAGCGCTTCCAGGCGCAGCACGCCCGCCCGGTTGGCGTTCGCCTGGGCGCGGAGGTCCCCTTCGACCTTCTCCGGCACGCGCACATTGGCGAGGATCATGCGCAGCAGGTCCGGATCGAAATCGCCGCCTCGCATCACGCGCACCGGCAGGATGCGCAAGCCCTCCTGGAAAGCTTCCGTCACGCCATGGACGCGCTGCGAGCCCGGCGCGGCGCCGCCGACATCGATGTGATGGGCGGTCGTCACGACATAGCCGATCGCGACATCGTCCAGGAAGACCGGGCTCATCAGGAAGCAGTCCGGGAAATGGCCGGAGCCCAGGAAACTGTCGTTCAGCAGCACCGCGTCGCCGGGCTTCAAGGCGTCGCCCGGGAAGTATTCGAGCACTGTCTTCACGACGAACGGCATCGAGCCCAGATGGCCCGGCGTGAAGTTGCCCTGAGCGATCAGGCGCGCCTTCCGGTCGAAGACGCCGGTCGAGAAGTCCTCACCCTCCCGCACCGCTTCGGAAAAGGCCGTCCGCCGCAGGGTCGAGCCCATTTCCTCCGCGATCGCGAGGAGGCCGTTCCAGACGACGGTCAGCGTGATCGGATCGACCGTCCGGTTGCTCATGTCGCACCCTCCGATTGCGATGACGATATGCCCCGTGGCCGTCACCTCAGCGCGGTCGCCGGTCGGGATGACGATGGTCGCTTCCGGGTCCTCGACGATGGCGGGGCCATCGATCGTCTGTCCCGCGGCGAGGCCGCGGCGGTCGTAGATGCGCGTCTCGACGAAACCGCCGGCTTCCGGCTGCCAGGTCGGCCGCGTCGAAGGATCAGAGGCCGCGCTGGGCGCCCGCCAGCCAAGGTCGAGGGAACCCGCGGGGTTCGGAAGTTCGGCGACCAGATGCCAATCGACCGCTTCAATGGCCGCCGCCGGATCGTGATAGCCGTAAGCCTGCCTGTAGGCGTCGTGGAACGCATCGCGGACCTTGGCCGGGAAGCCGGCGTCGATCGGACCGTCGGGCAGGTCCGCCCTTATCTCGTAGCCCTGCCCCCGATAGCGGAGATAACCATAGCGCCGCCAGGCAGGCGCGCCGCTGGCGCCGAGTCGTTCCAAGTCCGCATCGGCGCGCGCCGCCAGGGCGTCGTAGACGCGGGCGATGGCATCCGCCGCCTCGGGGGCGTCGAGAGCCATCACGGAGGTCATCGACGCCTCGATCTTCGGCGCGGCCTGCAGAAGGCCGATGGCGCTGCCGACGCCGGCGCCGAACGGAACGATCACCTTGGGCGCGCCGATCGCGCGGGCGATGCGCGCGGCATGCGCCGGCCCGGCGCCGCCGAAGGCGACGATGGCGTAGCGACGCGGGTCGCGGCCGCGCTCCACGGAGACGATCCGCATCGGCCGTCCCATGTTGCCGTTGGCGACGGTATGCACGCCCCATGCCG
>DAINCG010000166.1:0-2600 GCA_036732525.1 Pseudomonadota bacterium
ACGCCGCCGGAAAGGACGTTCGCCGCGGAATTGCCAATGAGCGTGTCGTCGCCGAGGCCGCCATAGACGTTCTCGATGCCGGTGAAGGTGTCGCCCGTCGCCTCGCCGCCCGTCGCCGTGCCGGCGAAGACGCTGACGCTGACGGCGACGGTTTCGTTCTGATAGCTGAGGGCGTCGACGCCGTCGCCGCCATGCATCGCGTCGGCGCCGGCGCCGCCTTCGAGGAGATCGTCGCCCGCGCCGCCGTCGAGAAGGTCGTCGCCGTTCTGGCCGAAGAGCTGGTCGTCGTCGTCGCCGCCGACGAGCGTGTCCCCGGACGAGCCGCCGCGCAGCTGGTCGTTGCCGGCATTGCCGGCCAGCACGTTCGCGAACGCATCGCCGACGAGATAATCGCCGCCCGACCCGCCGGTCAGGTTCTCGATCTGAACGAAATTGTCCCCCGTGGCGTCGCCGCCCGCCGCGGTTCCGGCAAAGATGCTGACCGAGACGCCAGCCCGATCCGACGCGTAGCTCAAGGTGTCGCTGCCGGCGTCGCCGTCGAGCGTGTCGCCGCCCGCCCCGCCTTCCAGCAGGTCGTCGCCGTTCTGGCCGCGCAGGATGTCGGCATCGTGGCCGCCGAACAGCATGTCGTCCCCGGATCCGCCGCGCAGCTGGTCGTTGCCGATGCCGCCTTCCAGGACGTTCGCCGCCGAATCGCCGACCAGATAGTCGCCGCCGGAGCTGCCGACGATATTCTCGACGCCGGAGAACGTGTCGCCGGTCGCGTGGCCGCCAACGGCCGTGCCGGCGAAGATGCTGACCGAAACGCCGGCCGTTGATATCCGATAGGAGATCGTGTCCGACCCGCCCTCGCCGAGGAGCGCATCGGCGCCCGAGCCGCCTTCCAGCACATCGTCCCCGCCGCCGCCGCGCAGAGTGTCGTCGCCGCCGAGCCCGGCCAGCGCGTTCGCCGCCGCGTCGCCGACGATCGTGTCCCTGCCGGCGCCGCCCGACACGTTCTCCACGTTCGAAATGGCGTCGCCCGCGGCCTCGCCGCCCAGGCCGACGCCCGTCGCCAAGTCGACCGAGACGCCCGCGACGTCGGCGATGTACCGGATCGTGTCGATGCCGGCGCCGCCGTCGAGCATGTCGGCGCCGGCGCCGCCTTCCAGGTCGTCGTCGTCGTCGTCGCCGGAAAGGTCGTCGGCGCCGGCCTGACCGAACAGGAAGTCGCGCCCTTCGCCGCCGAAGAGGACATCGTCGCCGGAGCCGCCCCTGAGCTGGTCGACGCCGTCGCCGCCCTCGATCCGGTTGGCGAAGGCGTCGCCGACGAGATAGTCGTTGCCGGCGCCGCCGATGAGGTTCTCGATCGACGAGAATGCGTCGCCCGCCGCCTCGCCGCGCGAGGCGGTTCCGTTGAAGAGGCGGACGGATACGCCCGTCGTATCGTTGGAATAGTCCGCCGTATCGACGCCGACATCGCCCGTGAGCACATCGGCGCCCGGCCCGCCTTCAAGGATGTCGTCGCCGGCCTGGCCGAACAGCTGGTCGTCGTCCGCGCCGCCGCGCAGCACGTCGTCCTGGCTGCCGCCGCGCAGCTGGTCGTCGCCGGCGCCGCCGCTCAACGCGTTGGCCGCCGAATTGCCGGCGAGATAGTCGTTGCCCGACCCGCCGATCACGTTCTCGATGCTGGAGAAGCTGTCGCCGGCCGCCTCGCCGCCGCTGGCCGTGTTGCTGAACAGGCGCACGTCGACGCCGGCCGTATCGTTCGCATAGCTGGCCGTATCGACGTCGATCCCGCCGTCGAGCGCATCGGCGCCCGGTCCGCCTTCCAGAAGGTCGTCGCCGCCATGGCCGAACAGCTGGTCGTCGTCGCCGCCGCGCACGATGTCGGCGCCGCTGCCGGCCCGAAGCTGATCGTCGCCTTCATGTCCGGCAAGCGCGTTCGGGCGCGCGTCGCCGACGAGATAGTCGTTGCCCGACCCGCCTTCGAGGTTCTCGATCCCGCTCAGGCGGTCGCCCGCCGCCTCGCCGCCGCTCGCGGCATTGCTGAACAGGCGTACGTCGACGCCGACGACGTCGTTCAGATATGACGCCGTATCGATGCCGGCGCCGCCATTGAGCTGATCGCCGCCGGGCCCGCCCTCCAGGAGGTCGTCGCCGGCGCCGGCTGTCAGCACGTCGGCGGCGGCGCCGCCGCGCAGGACATCGTCGCCGCCGGCCGCCTCGATCACGTTGGCGAGCCCGTTGCCGGTAATTTCGGCCGAAGCGTCGCCGGCCACGCGGAATGCGGCGGCGCCGTCGAGCACGAACGCTGCGGCGAAAGGCGCCGTCGCCGCGAGCGTCGCCCCGCTGACCGGGACCGGCTGTGTCGTCGTCAGGTTGCCGTCCGCGAACACGTCGGCCGGGACGGCGATCTGGCCGCCTGGACCGACCAGCGCCAGCGCCTCCCGCAGCGCCAGGTCGCCGGCGGCGTAATCGCCGTCGTCAACGTCCTCGGCGCTATCGACGGTCAGCAGCGGCTGATGCTCGACCGCGCCGATGTCGATCGTCAGCCCGGCGGTCCGGGGCGCGCCGCGCTGGTCGAACGGCAGGTCGCCGGTCGTGGCGAACGTATCGAG
>DAINCG010000166.1:2610-4860 GCA_036732525.1 Pseudomonadota bacterium
ATCACCGTCCCCGTTCAGATCGACCCCAAGCGTGACCTCCGAGAGGTTTACGACCGCGCCGGTGGCGCCGCCGTCGACCGCGAGGTTTGCGGGATCGTTCTTCAGCGCGACGGACCGGGTCGGCCCGCCATTGTCGGCGAGCGCGCCCGCCGTCACGCCGTTCCGTTGCACGACCGTCGCGAAAATGTCCGAGGCGTCGCCCGACGTGATGACGTTCGCGCCCCCGGCGAACCCGGAAATCTCGGAATCAATTTGCGCCGCGTTGCCGACGACGATGGCGTTGGCCAAGGTCAGATTGCCGAAATTCGCGATCCCGCCGCCGGCGACAGGCGCCACGTTGCCGGTAACGGTCGAATTTGCGATCAGGGCATTCTCACCAGGCCCAATGTAAACACCGCTGTCATTATTGCCGTAAATCGTGCTGCCGATAATTTTTAATTCACCTGTGCTGGTCTTGGGAAAATTAATACCATTTGAATTATTGCCTGAAATAAGGGAATTCACAATCGTTGCGTCGCCCAACATCGACCAGACGCCGTGCTGGCCATTGTCGGTTATTCTTGAGTTTATAATTGTCGTTTGCGGTTGGTAGTTGACCAATATTCCGTCCAGAATGCCTGCGCCGCTTTGCCCGGACACTTCCGAACCGATCAGGACGAGGCTGCCGCTGTTGGCTATGCCCGGCGCGCTGGAACTCGGGTCCGGTTGCCCGACGACGGCCGAATTGACCAGCGTGAGCGTGCTCGTCGGAAATACGGATACTGCGCCGCTGAAGGGCGCGGCAGCGCTTGCGACCGTTATACCTTCCAGGCGAACGGAAATCGGCGCGTAGTCCAGCGAAATCACCTGACTGCCGGCGACGCCTTCCAATGTTATGTCCGGCTGACCGTCGTCATCGATATCGCCATCGATATGAACGCTGCGGGTGAACTCCAAGCCTTTAGTGCCGGAAACCGCGATCGCGCCGCCAGAAGCGAAAGCCTCGCCGGCGCCGCTTGCAAAACCAATCGTGGTGGTCGGCAGGCCGTCCGGTCCGACGCTTCCGTCATAAAGATTGACTAGGCGAACAGCTTCGCGAAGACTCAGATCGTCAGGTCCGCCCATCGCAGCGATCGTCGCATCAGCGCCCGCGAAGTCCAGTTCGTCGGCGGCTGTCGTGACGACGAGACTTCGCGTCGAGCCCGCCGACCCGATTCGCTGGATTTCAACCGCGCCGAGATCCACTGCGACCTCGCCATAATACCCGACGCCCGGCAGATTGACGTGCCGCGCGACGCCCCGCGCGTCGGTCGCGAGGCTTGTCGTCCCGTTGGTGTCCAGGGCCGGATTAAGAGCGTCCGCCGCGAGCGCGACGGTCGGCGCCGGACCGCCATTGTCCGCGATCTTGCCAAAGCCGCTGTTGGTTCGGGCGAAAACATCTGAAAGCGCGACGCTTCCATCGCCGACAAGCGTGTTGACGAATGTCGGCGGCGTCGGGCCGGTCGTGCTCGACTCCGGGTCGAAGTCCGCGGTGTTGCCGAGCACGATCGAATTCGTGACCGTCAGCGCGCCGTAATTGCGAAAGCCGCCGCCGACGCTGGTCGCGCCGTCGGCAAGGGCCGTGTTGCCGGTCACCGTCGCGTGCTCGACCGTCATCATGCCGCTGTTGACGAAGCCGCCGCCGATGGCCGCGGTCCCGACGTTGTAGGCGTGATTGCCGGCCAGGGTGACGTTCTCAAGCGTGGCCGTGCCGGAATTGAAGATGCCGGCGCCCGCCTGCGCGCCGTTGTCGTAGAATGTCGAATTCCGGACCGTCAGCAGACCGCTGTTCGAAATGCCGCCGCCGCCGGCGATCGAGCCGGTCTGATTGCTGGCGATGTACGAGTTTTCGACGAGAAGCTCCGTCATGCCGTTGACGCGGATGCCGCCGCCGCCGCCGGCCTCCGACGTATTGCCGCGGATGATGTTCAAGCTGTGCAGTTCGACGTCGCCGAGAAAGGTGACCTTGACCGCGCGGCTGGCGGCCTGCGCGTCGATGGTGACGTCGGGCTTCTCGTCGCCGTCGATGTCGCCGTCGATGACGATTCCGCTTCGAAGTTCCAGTTCGCCCAGCGTCAGGTTGATTTCGCCGGCGACGGCGAATTCGATCCGATCAGCGGTCGTCACATTGAAGTTGGCAAGCTCGATCGCCTCGCGGAGCGACAGGTCGCCCGCCGAATAATCGCCGTCGCTTTCATCGACCAGATTGTCGACGACGAAGGTTTGCGGCGT
>DAINCG010000166.1:4870-6124 GCA_036732525.1 Pseudomonadota bacterium
CGAGGGCGTCGGTCACCTGGACGGTGAAGTCCTGCATATCCGTCAGCATGCCGCTGTCCGCGACCTGGACCTGAACTTCGTAGGCGTTATCGCCATCGGCGTCGGCGGGCGCCTCGAAGTCGGGCGCCGACGCGAAGCCCAGCGCGCCGGTGACGGCGTCGATCTGGAAGAGCGCCTGGTCGGCGCCGCCCGAAAGGCTGAACGTCAGGCCCGACCCTTCGGAGTCCGCATCGTCGCTCGCGTTGACGTTCGCCACGGCCGTCTGGTTTTCGGCGACCATGACCGTCACCGAGTCGGCCCCGCCGTTGCTCGAAATGACGGGCGCCTCGTTGACGTTCAGGACAGTGACGGAGATATCCTGCTCGTCGGTCAGCCCGTCACCGTCCGTCACGCGGACCCGGACCTCGTAGACATTGTCCATGCCCATATCGAACGGCTGCTCGAAGTCCGGCGCTGCTGCGAAGCTCAGCAAGCCCGTCGTGGGATCGATACCGAACTCGCCGACATCGGCGCCGCCGACGATCGCGTAGACGAGCCCGTCGCCTTCCGAACTGGCGTCGTCCGTGACCTGGACATCGGTCACGAATACTTGGTTTTCAAAGTGATCGATCGTCGCCGTCGCACCGCCGCCGTCGCTGACGATCATCGGCCGGAAAAAGTCGAGCGGCGCTTCGTAGGCGCCGATGTCGAGCCCGCCGAACACGACGCGCTGACCGCCCGCGGCGTCGAGCGGCAGCGCTTCGGTCGTATTGTCGTCGCCATCGATATCGAACGCGTCCGCCGGCAGCACGGCCGCCACGCCGGCGTCGATCAGCGGACTGCCCGCCAGGAACGCGCGCGTCTGGACCGGACCGCCATTGTCGGCGAGCGCGGCCAGCATCGGGTCGCCCGCGTTGAGTTGGCTCGAACCGAGGTTCGTGACGACGCCGCTCAAGCCGTTCGTGTCGATCGTCGTCCCGACGAAGCTGCCCTGAATTGTGACCGGCGAACGGGCGTCGATGTCCGGACCTTCGCTGCCCGTATTCAGGGCGACGACCGAGTTCGTCAGCACGAGGGTGCTGCCGAAGGAATCCATGTCGATCCCGCCGGCGCCGAAGAATTTGTTATTCGACGTGATCGTCGAATTCTGAACCGTAACGTCGGAGGTCTCGATGCTGATCGCGCCGCCGCCCGTGTTGCCGTCAAACGTCGTGTTGACGATCGTCGCGGTCGCGTCCCGCAGGCGCACGCTGCCGACCGAGGAACTGTTGCCTG
>DAINCG010000166.1:6134-6712 GCA_036732525.1 Pseudomonadota bacterium
TTCCAGGTCCGGGCAAGGATTGCGCGCGCGAGGCCGATCAGCGTCAGGTCGCCGAGCGCGTAGATGGCGCCGCCGCCGCTGGCCGCGTTGCCGGTGAAGGTCGTGAAGACCGCTTCGAGCGCCGCGCCCGTGTCGACCCGAACGGCGCCGCCGAACGTCGAATAGTTCGAGATGATCGTCCCGTCGACGAGCGCGAGGCTCTCCAGGCGAACCGTCGCTCCGTTCGTGACGAGCGCGATCCGCGTGGCGTCGCCGCCCGAAATCGTAATGTCGGCGATCCCGTCGCCGTCCGCGTCGCCGGTGATCGTCAGGTTCTTGTCGAGCGTGAGTTCGCTTGTCAGGGTCAGCGTGCCGTCGATCAGCGCGTCGTCGAAGGAAATGACCGCGCCCGCCGACGCCAGCGCGACAGCCTCCCGAAGCGACAGGTCGCCCGCCGAGAAGTCGCCGTCCGACTCGTCCGCCAGCGTCGAGACAACAATATCGGAGAACGCCTGAACGGCGCCGATGTCGAGCCCGAGCAGGGTTCGATCGACGGCGTTTCCGTCCTGCGGCAGCGCCTCGGTCGTATTGCCGTCACC
>DAINCG010000166.1:6776-9583 GCA_036732525.1 Pseudomonadota bacterium
GCCATTGTCGGCGAGCGCGGCCGACCCGGGGTCGGCGGCAAGCGTATAGCCGGCATTATGGAAGCCGACTCCGGTCGGCGCGGAGCCGAATACGCTGAAGGAAGCGAACAGCTGGTTGGTCGCGTGGCCCAGATACACGTCCGACGGCCCGCTATTCAGCGCGATTACCGTGTTTTCGACATTCGCGGTCGCGCCAGTGCGATTAAGCGTGAGGCCGCCTCCGCCGGCGGCGCTGTTCGAGGTGATCGTCGAGGCTAGGACCTCGATCGCGCCGTCTCGAAGATAGACGCCTCCGCCCATGCCGCCCGCGGTGTTACCGTCGACGGTCGCGTTGGCCAAGAGCGCATTGTCGCCGCGACTGAAGATGCCGCCGCCCTCGTTCCAGGCGGAATTGTCGTTGATCGTCGAACTGACGACCGAGATGTTGCCGCGCGTGAAAATGCCGCCGCCCTGTTGCGCCGAATGGCTGTCGCGCACCGTCGACCGCACCAAGTCGAGCGTTGTGTTCGAGCCGGCATAGATCGCGCCGCCGTCCTGGCTGGAATAGCCGCCGATCAGGGTGAGGCTGTTGAGCCTTGCATGCGTGCCGCTGTTCTGAATCTCGAAGATGCGGCTCGTGTCGTTGCCGGAGATCAGGAAGTCGGCCTTGCCGTCTCCGTCATTGTCGCCATCGATCGTAAGATCGTGGTCGATCACCAGCGCGCCCTGCGTCAGCACGATCGGGAGCGGTCCGACGAGGGGGCTCAGGGCGCTCGAAAACTCGATCCGGTCGCCCGCTGCGGCTTGTTCGACCGCTTCGCGCAGCGTCAGCTCGCCATCCGAGCCATCGGTCACGTCGGACAGAATCGTGACGGTCAACGTGGCCATGTCGGACCCTCGCGCTTGCTGCGACAATCGCCTGCGCTGGAGCCCGCTCCGACGCCGCCCGACTGCCGCTCAATGCCACCAATCGCCGATTCAAAGCCTAATGGCCAGGAACGATGATCACAAACCCGGGTCCGCTTCCAGGTGCGAGGATTATTCTCTCGGGAACGACGCAGTTCTGCCTTCGCCCGCAAACCGAAGCCCGCTCGGGAGCGCGCGTGGCGGTCGACGTCCGCTTTGGCTTCGCTATCGCTCTACGCTCACTCGGCGGAAGATGACCCTGGCTGTGTGAAAACGCGCGTGCTGCTACGATTCCCCGGCGGTGGTTTTGGGGGTGTCGATGAAGCGATTTGTCGAGGGTGTGGACCGGACGCAGTCGACGCTTTTCCCAGAAAGCCTCGATGATTGGATCGACGACGACAATCCAGTGCGTGCGATCGATGTTTTTGTCGAAGGCCAGAACCTGTGCGCGCTTGGTTTTGCGGGCGCCGATCCAAAAGCGACGGGGCGCCCGTCCTACCATCCGTCGGTTCTGCTGAAGCTCTACGTGTATGGCTATCTGAACCGGGTGCAGTCGAGCCGTCGGCTTGAGCGTGAAGCAGGCCGCAATGTTGAGGTGATGTGGCTGACGGGTCGGTTGGCGCCGGACCACAAGACGATCGCGGACTTCCGCCGGGACAGCGGCCCCGCCATCCGCAAGCTTTGCGCACAGTTTGTCGAGCTTTGCCGAGAGATCGGTCTTCTGGCGACGTCGAGCGTCGCGATTGACGGCTCGAAGTTCAAGGCGGTGAATAACCGCGACCGGAACTTCACCAAGGCGAAGATGGCCCGCCGCATGCGGCAGATCGAGGAGAGCGTTGAACGTTATCTCCATCAACTGGATAGCGCCGACCGGCAGGAACCGACCGAAGCCATTACATCACGGGTCACGCGGCTTCACGAGAAGATCGACAAGTTGCAGGAAGAGATGGCGCGTTTGAAGGCGCTGGAGGCGCAGATGACGGCCTCTGCGGACGGGCAGATCTCTCTGACGGATCCGGACGCCCGGTCCATGGCGACCAGCGGCCGGGGCTCCGGCGTCGTTGGCTATAACGTTCAGGCGGCAGTGGAGACCGATCATCACCTGATCGTCGCCCATGACGTGATCCAGAGCGGCAGCGACCGGGCCAGCCTGACGCCGATGTCGTCCAAGGCCAAGGCGGCGCTCGGGACCGATGAGTTGGAGGTCGTCGCCGACCGGGGCTACTTCAATTCCGAGCAGATCAAGGACTGCGCCGACGCCGGCGTCACGGTGACGCTGCCCAAGCCGATGACGACGGGCATGAGGGCCAGGGGGCAATTCGGCAAGCAGGACTTTCGCTATGTGGCCGATGAGGACGTCTACATCTGTCCGGCCGGCCAGACGCTGTCATTCGCCTCCCATAAGCGACAAACCGGCAGCATCGACCTCAGGCGATACGCGACGACGGAATGCGGCGTCTGTCCAATGAAGGCCCGCTGCACGACCGGCGCGCAACGCGTCGTCACCCGCTGGGAGCACGAACATCTCCTGGAGGATGTTCAGCGCCGCCTCGACGAGAACCCGCAAGCCATGCGCATCCGTCGCGAGACGGTCGAGCATCCGTTCGGGACCATTAAGATGCGGATGGGGGCGACCCATTTCCTGATGAAGCGCCTGACGAACGTGAAAACGGAGATGGCGCTCAGCGTGCTTGCCTATAACCTTACCCGCGTCATGAACATCATCGGCGTCCAGCCCCTGATCGCCGCCGTCAGGGCCTGAAGCGCCTGTTTGTCGGCCTTGGCGCCGTCGGACGCGACCAAATGCCGGCTCAGAACGCCAATTTGACCCGCCAGGCGAGATCTACCGAAAAATATCGCCCGATCGCTGCTATCGCCCGACGACATCTCTACCGACGACGTTTTCACACGGCCAAGACCCT
>DAINCG010000167.1:0-266 GCA_036732525.1 Pseudomonadota bacterium
GCGCTGGCGGCGGCGGGCCTGCCGGAAGCGCGGCTGTTGCCGGCCGGGTTCGGCGAGTACGATCCCGTCGATCCGGGCACGTCGCCGGACGCCTACCGCCGCAACCGGCGCATCGAAATCAAGCTGACGCAGAGATAGGACGAGGGACCATGGAACTGGGATTGAAGGGCAAGCGCGCCGTGGTGACCGGCGGCAGCCGGGGCATCGGCTTTGCGATTGCGGACGCGCTGGCGGCGGAGGGCGTCGCCGTCTCGATCTGCGCGCGG
>DAINCG010000167.1:276-9583 GCA_036732525.1 Pseudomonadota bacterium
CAGGCCGGGCTCGACGCGGCGGCGGAGAAGCTTGGCCGGCATGGCGTCAAGGTCCACGCCATGCCGGCCGACGTCGGCGACAAGGCGGCGGTCGAAGCCTACATGGACGCGGCGGAGGCCGGCCTCGGCGGCATCGACATCCTGGTGAACAACCCGTCGGGCTTCGGCCGGACGGACGACGAGGACGGTTGGCGGGTCGGCCTCGACGTCGACCTGATGGCGCTGGTGCGCGCTTCCTGGAAGGCCCGTGCGGCGATGCAGAAGGCCGGCGGCGGCGCCATCGTCCACATCTCCTCGATCTCGGGCCTGACGTCCTCGCTGCGGACGCCGCCCTATGGCGCGGTCAAGGCGGCGGTGATCCAGTACACGCTGACCCAGGCGCTGCAGCTGGCCAAGGAGAACATCCGCGTCAACTGCATCGCGCCCGGATCGATCTTTTTCGAAGGCGGCACCTGGGACGACGCCAAGAAGAACAACCGGAAGCTCTACGACTCGATCACGGCGTCGATCCCCTTCGGCCGCCTCGGCACGCCGGAAGAGGTCGCAAGCCTTGCGGTCTTCCTGGCGTCCGATGCGGCCAGCTGGGTCACCGGCCAGACCATCGCCGCCGACGGCGGGCAGATGCTCTGACCGGCGGACGGGCCGGGCTCAGGCCTTGGCGCTCGCCCGGCCCTTCATGCGCTCGTACCAGGCGGCGACGTTCTTGTTCTCCGCGTTGAGCGGCTGGCCGACCTGGGTTCCGAAATCGACGAAGCAGAACAGCAGGATGTCGGCGAGGGAAACGCTGTCGCCGGCGATGTAGTCCCGACCGGCGAGCTGCTTGTCGAGCCAGGCGAGGCGGTCCTGCGCGATCGCCTTCAGGCCGTCGGAGGCTTCCGGCAGACAGCGCATGCGGTTCTGGAACATCTTCAGGCCTTCGCCGAAGCGGAAGCCGTTGGCGAGCGGTTCGCAGATGTTCAGGTCGACCCGGCGTGTCCACATGCGGGTGTTGGCCTTCTCCTCCGGCGTCGAACCCACCAGGGCCGGGGTCGGATGCTTGTCCTCGATGTATTCGCAGATCGCGGTGATCTCGGCGAGGATCGAACCATTGTCGAGTTCGAGCGCCGGGCACTGGCCGGACGGGTTCTTCGCCAGGAATTCCGCCTCGCGGTTGACGCCGGCGCGGATGTCGACGTCCTCCATCGGCAGTTCGACGCCCTTTTCGGCCAGGAACATCCGGACGACCCGCGGGTTCGGTCCGACGGAATTGTAAAGCTTCATGATCGCTCTCCCCAATTGGCGGCTCGGCGGCCGCGCTGCGGGAATGCTAGCGCGGCGCTTGGGCGGCGGAAACCGCGCCGCGGCCCGTTCGGCGCATCACTGTCGACGCAAGCGCGCACAACCGGCCCCTATGCGCCCGCCGGCTTCGGGGTTTAAACTTGCCGCATCCCAACGCCAGGAGACGGCTTATGGCGCTCGACGCAACGAATTTGCCGACGCTCGAAAACAAGGTCACGCCCGAAGAATGGCAGGCGCGCGTGGAGCTCGCGGGCTTCTACCGCCTCGTCGCCAAGCACGGCATGGACGACCTTGTCGGCACCCATATCTCGGCTCGCGTGCCGGGGCATGCGGACCAGTTCCTGATCAACCCCTATGGCGTGATGTTCGACGAGATCACCGCGTCCTCGCTGATCAAGGTCAATATGGAGGGCGATGTCCTCTCCGAAGGTCCCTGGCCGGTCAACGCCGCCGGCTTCACGATCCATTCCGCCGTGCTCTCTGGCCGGCCGGACGTGATGTGCGCGGCGCACACCCACACCGTCGCAGGCATGGCCGTCTCCAGCGTCCAGGGCGGCCTCTCGCCGCTGACGCAGAAGCACATGCGCTTCTACAAGGCGGTCGGCAGCCATCCCTATGAGGGCGTGGCCGACGACGCCGACGAATGCGCCCGCCTGCAGCGCGACCTCGGGCCCCATGACGCGCTCCTGCTGGAGAACCACGGCCTCCTGACCTGCGGCCCGACGATCCGGTCCGCCTGGGCGCTGCTCTACAATTTCGAGAAGTGCTGCCAGACCCAGCTCGCCGTCGAGGCCACGGGCGCCGAACTCGTCATGCCGTCCGAGGACCTCTGCGAATCGACCCGCGAGATGTTCAAGCGGATGCTGGCGAAGCCGGAAGGCGGCCAGCGCCTCGACGCCTGGGAGTCGTCGCTCCGCGTGCTCGCGCGCGAAGACGATTCCTTCCTGCACTGATCGATCGGGAGCCATCCGACATGCCCCTCGACCTATCTACCCCGCTGCCGACGATCGACGTCAAGGCGGCCGTCACGCCCGAGGAGTGGGAGGCGCGCGTCGAACTCGCCGCCCTCTATCGCCTCGCGGCCCGCTACGGGATGACCGATCTCGGCGGCACGCATTTCTCCATGCGCGTGCCGGGGCCGGAGCACCACTTCCTGATCAACCCGTACGGCCTGTTGTTCGAAGAGGTTACCGCCTCGAACCTCGTCAAGATCGACACGGACGGCAATGTCGTTCTCGACAACGGCTTTGCGGTCAATCCGGCGGGCTTCACCATCCACTCCGCCATTCACATGGCGCGGGAGGATCTGGTCTGCGTCGCGCACACCCACACGGTGGCCGGCATGGGCGTGTCCTGCCTGAAAGAGGGGCTGCTGCCGATGACGCAGCACTCGCTCCGCTTCTACAACCGCTTGAGCTATCACGACTGGGAAGGTGTCGCGACCAACCTCGACGAGCGCGAGCGGCTGGTGCGCGACCTCGGGACCAACAACAACATGGTGCTCCGCAATCACGGCCTGCTCTGCTGCGGCCGGAGCGTCGTGGAGACCTGGCGCAACCTTTTCGCGCTGGAGAAGTCCTGCGCCGCCCAGCTTCAGGCGATGGCGAACGCCCACGCGACCGGCCGGCCGATCATCCTGCCGCCGGAAGACGTGCGGCAGGAGACGTCGGACAAGATGGAGTCCCGCCACGACAAGGCGGTCGTCAGCCGCGACTGGCCGGCCCAGCTCGCCAAGCTCGACCGGGAAGAGCCTGACTACAAGACCTGAGGTCTGAAGCGGAAATGGTCGGAGCGGCAGGATTTGAACCTGCGACCCTCTGCTCCCAAAGCAGATGCGCTACCAGGCTGCGCTACGCTCCGGCCGCCGCTACATAGGGACGCCAGGGCGGTCAGGTCAATCGTCGCCTGAGTTCGGGATAGGCCAGATTGGCGGCGACATAGCAGCCGAAGCCGACGGCGGTCACGATGACGACCGCCGTGGCGGCGCCCGCGACCTCTGCGATCCAGCCGACGTTCAGGATGCCGATCGGCCCGCAGCCGATGCACATGGCGAGCACGCCCATCACCCGGACGCGCATGCGCGGCGGCGTGCGGGCGAGCACGAGGCCGGACTGCATCGAGCCGAAGCCGGAGAGGCCAAAGCCCGCGATAAACAGGAAACCGGCCGCGGCGTAGATCAGCCAGTCCTGGCCGAGCACGCCCATCCAACCGAACAACCCCATGCAGGCGATATAGAGCCCGGCGCCGACGCAGAAGATGCGGGCCAGCTGCGACGGCCGGGCGAAGGTGGCGACCAGCATCGCGCCGCAGAAGGCGCCGAAACCCTCCGTCGAGGCGAGCAGCCCGGTCTCGCTGGCGCTCATGCCGAAACTCTCGCGGCCGATCACGGAGAACATCGAGACGCAGGCGAAGCCGAACAGGTTGAGGATGATGGTCACGACCAGCACGGCCTGCACCACCCGTTCCGTGCGGATATAGGCGGCGCCTTCCAGCAGGCCCGCGATGACGGGCCGACGGCCCGTGCCCTCGCTCCGGGCGCCGCGCACGACGGTCGAGAGCAGTAGCGCGCCGATGAAGCAGACCGTGGCGCCAAGACCGAACGCGCCCTGGATGCCGACCGTGTCGTAAAGCCCGCCGCCGACGAAGGGGCCAAGGGCGCGGGTGATGCTGTTGGTGGCGCTCTCCAGCCCCATGGCGCGCGGCAGGCGCTCGCTCCCCGCGACGTCGCCGACCATGGTGCGGCGGACCGGCAGCTCGAATGACCAGAAGACGCCGGAATAGGTCACGCCGACCGCGACGTGCCAGAGCTCCAAGGCGCCCCGAATCGCGAGCACGGCGAGCGTCGCATACATGATGCTCATCAGCAGCAGCAGGCCGACCAGGACGACCCGCCGGTCGAGCCGTTCCGCGAAGGCGCCGGCGAAGGCCCCCAGCAGGAACATCGGCAGCATGCGCAGGAACAGCATCAGCGACACGACGAAGGGCGAGCCGGTGACGACGAGCGTGTAATAACCGACGACAAGCACGTCGAGCCAGCGCATGATCCCGACCAGCGCGCCGGCGATCCAGACTTTCATGAAATCGGGGTCGGCGAACAGCGAAGGCGCCTTTGCGGGCGCGCTCGCCTGTGCTGAAATCTCCGTCACTATATTGCTTCTTTTTCGTTCAGGAATCGCCGATGCCGACACTAGATCACGACCGTCTGCGCGACGCCATCGCCGCCATTTGCGCGGCGGGCGGCAGCGAGGAGCGGGAGGCCCGCATCGTCGCCGACAATCTGGTCGACGCGAACATGGCCGGTCACGACAGCCAAGGCGTCGGCATGATTCCCACCTATATCACCAACTTGCTGAACGGCGGCGTGACGCTGAACGCCCATGCGGAGATCGTCGTCGACAACGGCGCGATCGTCGTGATCGACGGCAAGTCCGGCTATGGCCAGGTGATCGGCCAGGAGGCCATGGAGATCGGGATCGCGCGCGCGAAGCAGTTCGGCGCGGCCGTCGTCGGCCTAAGAAATGCGCATCACATCGGCCGGATCGGCCAGTGGGGCGAGCAATGCGCGGCGGCCGGCCTGGTCTCGACGCACCACGTCAACGTCATCGGCCACGAGGCGGCGGTGGCGCCGTTCCGCGGGTCCGACGCGCGCTACGTGACCAACCCCTATTGCGCGGTCATGCCGGCGACGGACAACAACCCGGCGACGGTGCTCGACTTCGCGACCTCCTTCGTCGCCATGGGCAAGATCCGCGTCGCCCGCAACAAGGGCGAGCCGGCGCCGGAAGGGGCGCTGATCGGCGCGGACGGCAAGCCGAGTCGCGATCCGAACATCATGTACACGCACCCGCGCCAGGGCGCGCTGATGCCGTTCGGCGAGCACAAGGGCTATGGCCTGGCGCTGCTGAACGAAATCCTGCCCGCCGCCATGATCGGCGCGGTCGGCTGCCGGCCGGAGACCCGGTTCGATCCGCCGAAGACGATCAACAACATGCTCTCCGTCATCATCGATCCGCTGAAGCTGGTCAGCCGGGAGCGTTTCAATTCCGAGGTCGACGCGACCATCGCGCATGTGAAGGCCTCGCCCGCGGCCGACCCGGCGAAGCCGGTGCTCGTCCCCGGCGACCCGGAACGCATGACGGGCGCCAAGCGGCGCGCGGAGGGCGTGCCGGTCGACGACGAGACTTGGCGCGAGATCATCGCGTCGGCCGAGAGCGTCGGCCTTTCCGCACAGCGTCTGAACAAAATCGCCGGCCTGGCCGCGTAAGGAGCATCGGCCATGCCGACCATCAAAGCCGACAATCTGAAGTCCGTCTGCCGCCGCATCGCCTCCGCCAGGGGCTCGACGGACGCGGAGGCCGACCTCGTCGCGGAGAACCTCGTCGTCGCCAACCTGAAGGGCCACGACAGCCACGGCGTCGGCATGCTGCCGCGCTACATCAAGGCAACCTTTTCGGGCGAACTCAACGTCAACGCCCATGCCGAGATCGTCGCCGACCACGGCCTGATCGTGCAGATCGACGGCAATGCCGGTTACGGCCAGGTGATCGGCCGCGAGGCGATGGAGATCGCGATCGAGCGGACGCGCGCCTTCGGCATGTGCGTCATGACGATCCGGAACTCCTTCCACCTCTGCCGCATCGGCGCCTGGGGCGAGCAGTGCGCGGAGGCGGGTTTCGTCTCCATGCACCACGTGAACGCCTATGGCCATCCGGGCATGGTGGCGCCGTTCCGGGGCTCCGACGCGCGCTACACGACGAACCCCTATTGCATCGTCCTGCCGAAGACGCCGAACAACCCGCCGACCGTGCTCGACTTCGCGACGAGCCAGATCGCCGCCGGCAAGGTGCGCGTCGCCAAGAACAAGGGCGTGCCGGCGCCGGAAGGCGCGCTGATCGACCACAAGGGCCAGCCGACGACCGACCCCTGGGTGCTCTACCAGGAGCCCAAGGGCGCGCTCGGCCCCGTCGGCGGGCCCGCGGCCGGCCACAAGGGCTACGGCATGGCGCTGATCAACGAGCTCTTCGCGGGCGTGCTCTCCGGCGGGGACACCTGCCGGCCGGAAACGGACCATCCGAACGACGTCATCCTGAACGGCATGCTCTCGATCGTCATCGACCCGGAGCGGATGACCGACCGCGCGTCCTTCGACGCGGAAGTCGACGCCGCCATCGCCCATGTGAAGGCCTCGCCGCCGGCCGACCCGGCGCTGCCGGTCCTCGTCCCGGGCGATCCGGAACGCGCGACCATGGCGCGGCTGATGGCCTCGGGCGTCGAGGTCGACGACGAGACCTGGCGCGAAATGGTCGAGGCGGCCGAAAGCGTCGGCGTGCCTGCGGACGAACTGCGCGGCATCGCCGGCGTGAACTGATCGGTGGGTTATAGATTGTATATATGTCGCAGTCAGCAAAATTTGGTTGATAGGCGGCGCCTCTGACGGGTACGCTCCGAGGCGGATTCGGCCGCCGGGGACGTAACGTGACACAGACCTTTCGGAAGCTCGCCATATTGCTGGTCAGCGGGTTCGTGCTCGGCGCGGGCTGGACGCTCCCGGCACGCGCCGCCGCAGACGATGTTGCTGCTCATATGGCCGCGGCGGAGCAGGCCTATCGCGCAGGCGATCTCGCGCTCGCCAAGCAGCGTTTCGAGGCGCTGGCGCGTCGCGGCGTCATGGAGGCGCAGTATCAGATCGGCATCCTGCTGTCGGGCAGTCTGGACGAAGCAGATCGCGGCCGCTCGGTCCTATGGTTGACCAATGCGAGCGCCCAGGGACACAAGAAGGCCTTCGCCTTGCTGCAGACCTTCGCCGCCCTCGGCGAGGCGGACGCTATCTATGCGGTCGGGATGATCTACCTGACGGGCGGCGCGGTCCCGGAAGACGGCATCAAGGCGCTCGAACACTTCATGGAGTCGGCGGCTCTCGACTATGGGCCGGCCATGAACGAAATCGGCCTGATGTACCGGGACGGGCGGATCGTCCCGCAGGACTACGAGCAGGCCAGACGTTGGTTCGAAGGCGCGGCTCAGAATGGTTCCGGCATCGCCGTCACGAACCTCGGCGGTCTGTACTTCGAAGGTCTTGGCGTGGAGGCAGACCCGGAACTTGCCTTTGGCTTATACCTGACGGCGGCGAAGCTGGACGAGCCGCGGGCGCAATTGCTCGTCGGCGCCGCCTTCTTCAAAGGCGATATCTTCAAGCAGGACATCGTCGAGAGCGCTTACTGGCTCGCACGTGCCGAAATCAATCAGTCCGAGCGCGCAGCGGAGTTCCTGCCCTTGGTCATCGAACAGATGACGGAGGACCAGCGCGAAGAAGTCGCCCGCCGGCTCGAAGCCGACGCTGCATCGGGCCGGTAGAATCGCTGGCGCTGGTGATCCGCGCGCCGGAAGCGCATCCTGCCCGCCATGCTGCGACGCGACCGTCTCATCTTCCTGATCGGCCTCATCGCCGTAACGGGCCTTGCCTGGGCGTGGCTGCTCATGGGCGCCGGGATGGGGATGTCGGCCTTCGAGATGACCGCTATGGCGGGCATGGACGGGTGGCTGATGCCGCCGGCCGAATGGACGGCCGGCTACGCTCTGATCATGGCGTCCATGTGGACCGTCATGATGGCGGCGATGATGTTGCCGTCGGCGCTGCCGGTCCTGCTGCTGCATCTGAAACTGCACAAGCGCGCGGGCGAAACGGCGTGGTTCGCCCTGGGCTATGTCGCGGCCTGGGCGGGGTTCAGCCTGCTCGCGGCCGGGCTGCAATGGGCGCTGGAGACGGCGCGGCTGATGTCGCCGATGCTGGAGACGACCAATGTCTGGCTGGGCGCGGCCATCCTGGTCGCGGCCGGCCTCTGGCAGCTGACGCCCTTGAAGGCGGTTTGCCTCCGCCATTGCCGCTCGCCGCTGGGCTTCCTGATGGGGCGTTGGCGAACCGGCGCCGCCGGCGCCTTCCGGTCCGGCCTGGAGCACGGCGTCTATTGCCTTGGCTGCTGCTGGTTCCTGATGGCGCTGCTCTTCGTCGGCGGCGTCATGAACATCTACTGGATCGTCGGCCTGACCGTCTTCGTCCTCTTGGAGAAGACGGCGCCCTTCGGCCATCTGCTGGGACGCGTGGCCGGCGTGGCGTTGATCGTTTGCGGGCTCGCCCTGCCGGTGCTTTGATTGGCGAAACGCAGGAACGGGAGCGCGGCATGGCCTGGAAGATCAGCGGCGAGTACATGGAAAGCTGCAATTGCGACTATCTCTGCCCGTGCATCTACACGAACCCGCAGGGTCCGGCGACGCGCGACCATTGCACGGCGCTCCTGATCTTCCGGATCGATAAGGGCGAGGCCGACGGCGTCGACATGGCCGGCGCGAAGTTCGGCCTGATCTTCAAGACGGGCCGCGTGATGGCGGACGGCGGCTGGGTCTACGGCGCCGTGATCGATCCGGCGAAGGACGATCAGGCCGAAGCGCTTGAGAAGATCGCCGGCGGCAAGGTCGGCGGCCCGCCGGGCGCGATCTGCCAGAACGTCGTCGCCGAGAACATGGGCGTCATGCGCGCGCCGATCCATTTCGAGATGAACGGCCTGAAGCGCAAGGTGGACATTCCCGGCGTGCTCGCCTTCGAGATCGACGGCGTCGAGCCGCGCGCCCGCCCCGGCGAGGCGATGCACATCGACAACACGTCGCACCCCGCCAACAAACGGCTCGCGCTCGCGCAGGCGAAGGAGATGCGCGTCTCCGCCTTCGGCGTGAACGAGACGATCCTGGGGCAGGGCAACAACGGCCACTTTGCGCCGTTCAGCTGGGCGGGCTGAAAAAAGACCTGCGCGCGTTCACTAGCTATTTCCGCTGGCTGCGCTTAAATCACGGCAGCGCGGGGTCCGACTGCGCGATGCGTTAGGGCCCCAGAAATCCCGGGGCCGATATCGAAGCTCCAGGGAGCTGTCCCTGCGGGGGGTCGTGGCCTCCCGCATACGGCGCCCACCTCTGTCGTAGAGGTCCCGGAGGATTCGTATAGGCCCGACGGTCAAGCGGCGCCCCGCGCGCCATTTCC
>DAINCG010000168.1:0-2492 GCA_036732525.1 Pseudomonadota bacterium
GTCGAGGGCGTCGGCGAGACGGGCGTTCAGAAGGTCGATCATCGCCTTGCGGGCTGTCTCGGCGAGGCCGTTGCGTGTGGGATGCATGACGCGCTCCTCTTTTGAATAGCTCCAAACTAGTGAGGCGAGGGGCGCGCCTTTGCAATATCGCGGCTTAGACGGACTGCTCCGCCGCGAACGGCGAAATGTCGCGCTCGTCGAGGACGAGGTGGACGAGCGCCGGGCCATCGTGCGCCAGCGCTTCGGCGAACGCCGGCCTGAAGGCGGCGGTCGTCTCGACGCGCCAGGAGGCCATGCCGTAGGCCTTGGCGACGGCGGCGAAGTCGGGCGCCACGAGGCGGGTGCCGTAGATGCCGGCCTCGCCGTAGCGCCGCTGTTGCGAGACCAGGATCGATCCCCAGGCCTGATTGTCCGCGACGACGACCTTGACCGGCAGATCGTGGGCGACGGCGGTCATCAGTTCCTGGCCGGTCATCTGGAAGCCGCCGTCGCCGACGAATACGACGATCTGGGCGTGCGGACGGGCGACCGCGGCGCCGACCGCGCCCGGCACCGCGTAGCCCATGGCGCCGCACATCGGGCCGGCCTGGGTCCTGGGTTTACGGAAGCGGTAATAGCGGTGCACCCAGCGGGCGAAGGTGCCGCTGTCGGTCAGGATGACGGCGTCGTCGTCGAGCTGGCGTTGCGCTTCGACGACGCATTCCGCCATGTCGACGGCGCCTTTGACCTTGACCTCGCCGGGCACGGCGAAGGCGGCGTAGGCGGCGTGCAGGCCGTCCCGCCAGGCGAGGCGCGCGTCGGACGGCGGCGCGACAGCGGCCGCCAGAGCGGCGAGCGTCGGCCCGGCGTCGGCGGCGAGGCCGAGCGTATGCGGCAGCCGCGCCAGCACGTCGGGGTCCGGAAACACCTGGATGAACGCCTGGTCCGGGCGCACCAGCTGGAATTCGAGGGAGGAGATGCCATCCATGCGGGCGCCGACGGCGATGATCAGATCGGCTTCCGCGAAGCCCTGTTCCTGCCAGCCGACGCGATTGATCTCCAGATGCCCCGCATAGGCCGGATGCTCGTTGTCGATGGCGTCCTGACGGCGGTAGGCGGAGGAGACGGCCGCGCCGCAGGCTTCCGCGAACCGCGCCAGCACCGTTTGCGCGCCTTCGTTGGTCACCATCTCGCCGGCGATGACCATCGGACGTTCGGCCTGGTCGATCAGCCGGGCCGCCGCCTGGACCGCCTGAGGCGCTGGCGCGCCGACCGCCCGCGGGATTGGCCCCGGGATCATCGCGCCGTCGGCGTCGCCTTCGGTGATGTCCTTCGGCATGACAATTACGACCGGTCCCGGCCGTCCGCTGGTCGCAAGCGCCAGCGCCCTTGCCGTCGTCCGCGCGACCTGGGCCGACGATTCCGGCTCCAGCACGGCCTTCGCCACGTCCCGGAACATCGAGTGGTAGTCGATCTCCTGGAACGCTTCGAGACCCTTGGTCGCCGTCGGCACGTGGCCGACGACCAGCAGCATCGGCGTCGAATCCTGCCGGGCCACGTGGACGCCGATCGCGGCGTTCGTGGCGCCGGGCCCGCGGCTGACCAGTGCGACCGCCGGTCGGCCGGTCATCTTCCCATAGGCTTCGGCCGCGAAGGTGACGCCGGATTCGTGCCGCGGCGTGATAAGGCGGATGCGGTTCGAGTTCCGCTGTGCGGCGCTCAGAATCGGCCGGTAGCTCTCTCCGGGAACGGAGAAGGCGGCGTCGACGCCCCAAGCCAGGAGCGTTTCAACCAATGCGTCGCCGCCGTTCATGCCGTGTCTCCGAAGGATGCGGGAATATTCCGGCCGGGAGCGTAAGCAGCGGTTCGGGCGACGTAAAGCGCGATCCGACCCCGGTCGGATTGACGCGTTGGCGGCCGCAGGCCACATACCGATGGTCTTTCCGTCTTGGGAGAACGCAATGCTCCGATGGATCGTTCTAGGCGTCGTCGGCGTGGCGGCGGCGGGCGGAATCCTGCTGGCCATGGGCGGCGGCGAGCCGCAGCCCGCGCGCATACCGTATGGGGACAGCGCGATGGTGGAGCGCGGCCGGGCTGTCTACGCGGAAGCCTGCGCGAGCTGCCACGGCGCCAACCTCGAGGGCCAGGAGAACTGGCGCGAGCGGATGGCGAACGGCCGTCTGCCGGCGCCGCCGCACGACGAAAGCGGCCACACTTGGCACCATCCCGACCAGCAGCTTTTCGACATTACCAAGTATGGCGTGGCGAAGTTCGCGCCGCCGGGCTACGAGACCGATATGCCGGGCTTCGAAGGCGTCCTCTCGGACAGCGACATCCTGGCCTCGCTCGCCTATATCAAGTCGACTTGGCCCGAGGCCATTCAGCGCCGGCACGACCAGATGCAAGGGAGCTAGGCGATGCAGCGTCGATCGCTCGGTATGGCGTTTGTCCTGGCGCTTCTTGCCGGCGGCGCGCCGGCGAGCGAGCCGCACGGCCCGTATGCAGGGCAGGAG
>DAINCG010000168.1:2523-9501 GCA_036732525.1 Pseudomonadota bacterium
ACGACCAGGGCCCCGAGACGATCGCGGGCCTGAAGTCAGGCGCGGGGCTCGGCTACGCGAAGTCGGCGGAGCTGAACGGTTATCCGGGGCCGGCCCACCTGCTCGAACTCGCGGACCGTCTGCCGTTAAGCGCTGAGCAGCGGACGCGCATCGCGGCGATCCAGGCGGCGATGCGGCGGGACGTGATCCGGCTCGGCGAAGACTATCTGGCGGCCGAACAGGCGCTGGAGGCCGCATTCCAGGCCGGCGGTCTCGATGCGGCCCGTCTTGGAGATCTCGCCGCCGGGGCCGGCGCCGCCGAATCGGCGCTGCGTGCGCGGCACCTGGCGGCGCACCTCGAGGCGGCGGCGCTGCTCGACCATTCGCAAGTACAAAAGTATGCGGAACTACGCGGTTACGCGGCGAACCGCGGCCATGGGGCGCACCGGCATTAGGTCCGGTTGCGCGGCCCCGGGCGCTGGCTATAGTCGATTCCCATGACCTTTCCCGCGCCATACAAAGAGTTCACGGGCCGCGTTCGACCGGAATGGATCGACTACAACGGCCATATGAACGTCGCCTATTACGTCGCCGCGTTCGACGAAGCGACCGACGCCTTCTATGAAGCGCTCGGCATCGGTCTCAGCTACAAAAACGAGACCGACTGCTCGACCTTCACGCTCGAAGGCCACATCACCTACGATCAGGAGGTGATGGAAGGCGACCCGCTGATTTTCACGACCTATCTGCTCGACTGCGATCCGAAGCGCATTCACTACATCCACGAGATGCACCACGCCGAAAAGGGCTACCTCGCGGCGACGAATGAGCTGATCGGGATGCACATCGACATGAAGGAACGGCGGTCGACGCCGATGCCGCAGCACTTGCAGGACCGTCTGCAGGCGGCGCTCGCGGCGCACAGGCCGATTCCGAAGCCGCCCCAGGTCGGCCGCGTCATCGGCATTCGCCGGAAAGGCTGAGGCGCCCGATGGGGCCCGCCGCCCGCGCTCTCCGCGATTGGGCGGCGCGTGTCTGGCGAACGAATTCCCGCGGTCTGATGCTCATTGCCGCGGCTGTCGTCATCGGCATCGCGTCGAGCCTGATGTCGATCGCGTTTCGCGAGGCGATCGGACTGGTCCAATGGGTCAGCTTCGGCTTCATGGCGGAGGACGCCTGGCGCCTGGTCGCGGAGCTTCCGGCCTATGTCATCTTCCTGGCCCCGGTTGTCGGCGGTCTGATCGTCGGTCTTTACCTGCGCTGGACGATGCCGGAAGGACGGCCGGTCGGCGTCGCGCAGGTTATGGAAGCAAGCGCGCTGCGCGGCGGGCGCATGTCTCTGAAGGTCGGGCTGCACGGCGCGGTCGCGAACGCCGTTTCGCTCGGTTTCGGCGCATCGGCCGGTCGGGAAGGGCCGGTCGTCCATCTTGGCGCCACAGTGGGCGCCTGGGCGGCGCAACGTCTTGGCCTGCCGACAGGGGGCGCGCGAATCCTGCTGGCTTGCGGCGTGTCCGCGGCCGTCGCCGCGGCGTTCAACGCGCCGCTCGCCGGCGTCTTCTTCGCGCTCGAAGTGGTGTTGGGCTACTACGCGCTCGGCGCGCTCGCGCCGATCGTCGCCGCATCCGTCATGGCGACCGCGGTGACGCGCACCGTCTACGGACCGTATCCCGCATTCCAACTGGCGCCCTATGAGCTTGGCTCCTATTGGGAGTTCCCGGCGTTCGCGCTCCTCGGCGTGGCGACGGCGGTCGCGGCGATCCTCTTCATGCGCTCGGTTCCCTTGGTCGAGCGCACGCACGCGAAACTCGGCGCGCCGCAATGGCTGCGCCCGGCGCTCGGCGGCGTTCTGGTCGGCGCGATCGCGCTCGCCTTCCCACAAGTGTTGGGGGTCGGCTACGGCGCCACCACCAGCATTCTCCGGATGGAGTTCGATTTCGTATTTCTGTTCGGCCTCGTCATCGCGAAGTCGGCGGCGACGGCGATCACGCTTGGCAGCGGCTTCGGCGGCGGCGTCTTCTCGCCCTCGCTCTTCCTCGGCGCGGCGATCGGCGGGCTGTTCGGCTGGATCGCGGGATCGGCGGCGCCGGGCGCGATCGCGCCGGACGGCGATATCTTCGCCGGCGAGGGCGCCTACGCCCTGGTCGGCATGGGCGCCTTCGCCGCCGCGGTTCTGGGCGCGCCGATCTCGACGATCCTGATCATTTTCGAGATCACCACCGACTACGACATGACGATCGCGGTGATGCTCGCCGTCGTCGCGTCCGTCGCGACGACCACCAGCCTGAACGGGGCTTCATACTTCCGTGGGCAGTTGCAGCGCCGCGGCATCGACGTCGCCTTGTCGCGAATCGAAGCGGACCTGTTGCGCGACATCAAGGTCGGCAGCGTCGTCAGTTCCGCATACTCGACCGCGGCGCCCGGCGCCTGTCTGCGCGACCTCAGGATTCAGCTGCAGACGGCTGCATTCGGGGAGTTGTTCGTCGTCGACGAGGAGCGGCGGCTCATCGGCACCCTGACCCTCGCCGATCTTTCGGCGGAGGCGTTCGACCGCGACCTCGACATCCTCGTCGTCGCCCAGGACGTGGCGCGCCTCCACCCGCCGATGCTGGCGTCCGGCGACAGCCTGCAGGACGCTCTCAACCTCATGCAGTCGCGCGCCGAGGAGCACATTCCGGTCGTATATGACCGCGCCGGCCGCCGGATGGTCGGCGTCGTGCACGAGCGCGACGTCATGTTGGCCTATAACCGCGCGCTGGTGCGCCTGCATCGGGACGAAAGCGCGGCTTTCTGACCCAACTGCCGCTACGCCGTTTACATCGGCAGGGCGGGATTGTAAGACCGTGCGCGCTACAGCCGGGCGACCTCGCCGCTCCCGGCTGTTTTCGTTTGCGACAGTCTTATTGCCTGGGTTCGGGCCCAGGTCGGGAGCGGGACGCGATGAAGGTTCTGGCTGGCAACAGCAATCGCCCGCTGGCCGCTGCGATCGGGACGTATCTCAATCTGCCGCTGACCGCCGCGACGATCCGGCGCTTCTCCGACATGGAAGTGTTCGTCGAGATCGAAGAGAACGTGCGCGGCGAAGATGTCTTCATCGTGCAGAGCACTTCGTTCCCCGCGAACGACAATCTGATGGAGCTGCTGGTCTGCCTCGACGCGCTCCGGCGCGGTTCGGCGCGGCGCGTGACGGCGGTGATCCCGTATTTCGGTTATGCCCGCCAGGATCGGAAGACCGGCCCGCGGACGCCGATCTCCGCCAAGCTGGTCGCGAATCTGATCACGACCGCCGGCGCGGATCGGGTGCTCACCCTCGACCTGCATGCCGGCCAGATTCAGGGCTTCTTCGATATTCCGACCGACAACCTCTTCGCGCGGCCGGTCTTCGTGCAGGACATGCGCGAACGCTATGACGGCGAGGAAATGGTCATCGTTTCGCCGGACGTAGGCGGCGTCGTCCGGGCGCGCGCCATCGCGAGCCGCCTGAACGCCGACCTCGCCATCATCGATAAGCGGCGGCCGCGCGCCGGCGTTTCGGAGGTGATGAACATTATCGGCGAGGTCGAAGGCCGGCGCTGCATTCTCGTCGACGACATCGTCGACTCGGCCGGCACGCTCTGCAACGCGGCGGTCGCGCTGAAAGGCGAGGGCGCGGCGGCCGTGTCGGCCTACGTCACGCACGGCGTGCTGTCGGGCGGCGCGGTCGCCCGGGTCGCGGCGGCGCCCCTGGACGAACTGGTCATCACGGACAGCATTCAGGGCACCGAAGCGGTCCGGGTCGCCAAGAACATCCGCCAGCTTTCGATCGCGCCGCTGCTGGCGGAAGCGGTCAAGCGCATCAACGGCGAGGAGTCGGTTTCCAGCCTGTTCGATTGACGGGCGAAGCTTTTTCGCGCCGCGCGGGTCCCCGACGGTTCCGGGCCCGCTGGCGCTCAACGCGTGCGCCGGACGCTCGCTCGCCAGTCGGAGGCGACGAGGTCGGTTCGGCGGAGGCAAAGGAGAGCTCAAGATGAGCGACGTCGAAACCATCAAAGTCACCAAGCGGCCGAACCTCGGCAAGGGCGCCGCGCGCGCCGCGCGGCGGGCCGGCTCGATCCCGGGCATCGTCTACGGGTTGAAGCAGGATCCGGTTCCCGTGGCCATCGATGAACTCGTGCTGAACCGGCTGCTGTCCCATGCCGGCTTCTTCTCCCACATGTACAGCCTGGACGTCGAAGGCGACCGCATGAACGTGCTCGCGCGCGACCTCCAGGTGCATCCGGTCAGCGATCGGCCGATGCACGTGGACTTCCTGCGCGTCGATGCGACGTCGGCGATCGCGGTCGAAATCCCGGTCGTGTTCTTGAATGAAGAAACCTGCCCTGGCCTCAATGACGGCGGCATCCTGAACGTCGTCCGCTACACGATCGAAGTGATGTGCCGGCCGGACGCCATTCCGGAGCAAATCGAGGTCGATCTCGCGACGGCCCAGGTCGGCGACTCCCTGCACATCAGCAGCGTCACCCTGCCCGAAGGCGTGGAGCCCACGATCACGGATCGCGACTTCACGATCGCGACGATCGCCGCCCCGTCGGTCGTCGTCGAAGCCGATGACGAGGCGGCGGAAACCGCCGACGCGGAGGCCGAGGACGAGGCGGAAGAAGACGACGAGGAAGCCGAGAACGACAAAGAAGACTGACGCGATCCTCCGCCTGGGCCGCGCGGCCCAGGCGGCGTTCGTTCGTCAGCGGAGCCGGCCATGCGCGCCCTTATCGGCCTCGGCAATCCCGGCGGCCAGTATGCCGGGCACCGGCACAATGTCGGGTTCATGGCAGTGGATCGCATTGCCGAGCGCGCCGGAATTGGACCGTTCCGGTCGCGGTTCCAGGGCTTGGTCGCGGAAGGTCGCCTCGGCGACGAGCGCGTGCTGCTGTTGAAGCCGCAGACCTATATGAACGAAAGCGGCCGGTCCGCCCGGCAGGCGATGGATTTCTACAAGCTCGCCGTCGAGGATATCGTCGTTCTCTATGACGAACTCGACCTGGCGCCGGGCAAGCTGCGCGTGCGGCAGGGCGGCGGCGCCGCCGGGCATAACGGCATCCGGTCGCTCGCCCGTCATTGCGGGCCGGATTTCTGGCGGGTGCGTATCGGCATCGGCCATCCGGGCCGGCCGGAACGGGTGCAGGGCTATGTCCTGCACGATTTCGGCAAGGCGGATCAGGACTGGCTCGGGCCGATGCTCGACGCCATCGCCGACAATGCCGGCCTGCTCGCCGGGGCCGACGCCGCCAACTTCATGAACCGCGTTGCAATGGCGATGCAGGCCGCGGGCGTGGATTGAACGGCGTCGCCGGGCACATTGGCCCGTGCCCGGCGACGCCGGATATCAACTCACGAGGTTCAGATACTGCGCTTGGGCGCCGCCGGCCTGGGGAAGCTGCGCCTGTCGCATGATCTGCTGGATGACCTGCTGGATCGACGCCGGGCCCGACTGCGCTTGCGCGGCCCGGTCTTGGGTCGCCTGGGATTGCGCTTCGATCGCGGCGGCGGTTCCGCCCGCGTCGATCCGGGGCGGCGGTCGCCGCGCATCGATTTCGTCGAGCGTGTCGAGGCGCCGTGACGACTGCGCGCCGGCGCGATCGGTCGATTCCCGCAGCTCCCGGTTCTGGCCGCCCGACGTCTGCTCGCTCCGGGTCGACTGGGCGCGTTGTTGCTGACGCTGCGTTTCGGTCGAGCCTTGATTGGCATAGCCCCCTGTCGATGATCCTCCAGCCCCGGAGCCGCTCGTGCCGCTGCCGGCGTGCGTTCCGGACGAGGCGCCTGTGTCCGTGGCGCTCGTCGATCCTGTTCCGCCAGAGGAGGTGTCGGGATTGCTGCTCGGCGGCGGTGAGGAAGTGGTCTGTCCGCCGCCAAAAATCGAACCAATCAGGCTCATTGAATACTCCACACAAGATGCAAGTGAGCCCGTTTTATCGTATAAAACAGACACAATAGTATCACTTTACAACAAAAAAGCGAGAAAAAGAAGGTCGAGTATTGATATAAATTCGAATTATCTCAAGATAAAATTTTAGAAATGTGAGTCTTGTTTTGCGGAGAACATCTAATCGCGCTTTCGCGTAAAGGAGATAGGGTCGATGGCGGGAACCGACCGAGGCAAGGGCGGGTCGTCGACCGCATGCAGCGGCGAATCGGCGGAAATTGGATGCGCTGGTCAAGGCGCAGCAACCGGACGGCCTTGCGGCCGCCCGGCGCGTGACGGAATCAGCTCAGGACATCCAGGCTCTGCGCGCGCACCGCGGTCGGCTGCAAGTCGCCGTCACGCACGAGGCGCTGGATCAGCAATTGAACGCTGAGCAGGCTTTGCGGCGCCTGGGTGCTGCCGACGGCGGGCGCGTCGTTCGCGGTCGCCTGCGCTTCCAGAAGGGCGGCGGTCGCAGCGACGTTCAGTTGCTGGTTCGGAATGTCGGCGATGACTTCCGACAAGGTGGGCGGATCGCGCTGCTCTGCGTTCGCTTCTGCGCGCTGACGATCCTGGGCGCGGGCGTGTTCGACGCGGATCGACTGCGCTTCGGCGCCGGAGTCGAGCCTGGGATTGTTGACCTTCTCCGATTCGCCGGCCGCCTGGACGGCGCGCGCCCCACGGACTTCGGCCGATCCGGCGGCGGTCGCATCGAAATTCGCATTCGGCGGCGGCGCGCCGGTGCGGTAGGGGTCGGTCACGATCATGTTCACCTCCAATGAACATTGTGCGCCCTACCGCTTTTGATCCCTCCGTCTCAATAAGAGTCCAACACCGCAAAGAATGTTTTCTGGCGTTCTTCCGCCGACCTAAATTGAAAGTGCTGCGGTATTTGACGTAATTTTCAATTTAATTTGCGCTAAACCAAGCCTGACAGGACATCGTTCCAGAGCGTCGCCTTGCCTTCATAGCCGATGCCGGGCCGGTCCTGGACGCCGATGCGGCCGCCCCGGACCTCGAGTTCGTCCGCGAAGCCGCCGAAGTGCTGAAAGACCCCCGGATAG
>DAINCG010000169.1:0-2816 GCA_036732525.1 Pseudomonadota bacterium
TCGATCATGCCGGCGTTGTTGATCAGGACGTCGAGCCCGCCATGCGCGGAAACCGCGGCGTCGACCGCGCGGGCGATGTCGGACGCGTCGCCGGCGTCGCCCGTGACGATTTCCGCCGAACCGCCGGCCGCCTTGACCGCCGCCGCCGTCTCGGCGAGGCCGGCTTCCGAACGGGCCGTCAACGTCAGTTTGGAGCCGCCTTCGGCCGCCGCCACGGCGATCGCCCGGCCGATGCCGCGGCTTGCCCCCGTGACGAGCACGCTCTTGCCTTCAAGGCTCATAGTCTCTCTCCCGATATGAAAACGGCCGGCCGGGATCGCCCCGGCCGGCCGCGATCTTGGACGATGACGCCAGACTTATTTGGCGTAGTCGTACTGGCCCTTGCTCCATTCGTAGAAAACGTAGCCGGGCAGAGTGACGTCGCCCTTCTCGTCGAAGGAGAGTTCGCCCAGGACCGTGTCGAACTTCGCGCCCTTCATGACCGCCAGCATGGCGTTCAGGTCCGTCGACTTGGCCTTGTTCGCCGCCTGCGCGAAGACCTGGATGGCCGCGTAGGTGTAGAGGACATAGCCTTCCGGCTCGACGCCCTTGGACCGGAACGTCTGCACCAGCGGCGCCGCGCCCGGGTTCTTCCGGGGGTCGGGGCTGAAGGTCATCAGCGTGCCTTCGCCGGCGTCGCCGGTGATGTCCCAGTATTCCTGGGTGACCAGCGCGTCGCCGGAAATGAGCTGGGTCGACATGCCCTGGTCGCGCATCTGCCGGACCATCAGGCCGGCTTCCGTGTGGTAGCCGCCGACATAAAGCACGTCGATGTTGTTCTGCTTCAGCTTCGAAACCAGCGCCGAATAGTCCTTCTCGCCGGCGGTGTAGGCCTCGTACATGGTCTCCTTCTTGCCGGCGTCGTTCATTGCCGCCAGCGTGGCGTCGGCGAGGCCTTTGCCGTAGGCGGTCTTGTCATGGATGATCGCGATGTTCGCGTCCGGGTGCTTCTCGGCGAGATAGTTGCCCGCGACCAGGCCCTGCTGGTCGTCGCGGCCGCAGACGCGGAAGACGTTCGGCCCGCCTTCGTCCGTCAGCTTCGGGTTGGTCGAGGCCGGCGAAATCTGCAGGATGCCTTCTTCGGTGTAGACCGCCGAAGCCGGGATCGAACTGCCGGAGCAGAAGTGGCCCGCGACGAAGACGACGCCCTTGGCGGCGAAGTCGTTCGCCACCGCGACCGCCTGCTTCGGATCGCAGACGTCGTCGCCGATCTCAAGCACAAGCTTCTCGCCGTTGACGCCGCCGTCGCCGTTGATGTCCGCGACCGCCTGCTCGGCGCCCGCCTTCATCTGCGCGCCGAAGCTCGCGTACTGGCCGGTCATCGGGCCCGCGGTCGCGATCACGATGTCCGCCAGCGACGCGGACGCCGCGAGGCCGGCTGCGGCGAATGCCGTCGCCGCGAGGATGGATTTCCGTAGCATTTAGGTCTCCCTGCTCATCGGGCGCCGGGCGCCAGGATTGGCGGCCCGCCGCATGATCCGATCTTTTACGACGGCCATGGCCGGCCCTCAACGTTCCTGTTGGTCCCGGGGCTCGATCTCGCGCCAGGAAAACGGCCCCGCGGGGCGGTAGAGCCAGGGATATTGCGCCGTCATCTTGGCGGCGAGACGGAGGCGCCAGGCGATCAGCGCAAGCCCGGCGAGCACGGCGGCGTCGAGGAGATATCCCGCGAGGGACAGCAACTCCGCGTCGAAAAGTCCGTAGTTCAGGAACCGCGTGACCAGGGCGAGGCCGCAGCCCGCGGCGGCGGCCATCCAGGCAGGCCGCCAGGTTTCCGCGACCGCACGGCCCGACATCCAAGCCGCCGCGCCGCCCAACGCGCAGACCAGGATCAGAAAGACGAGCGGGTCCTCGCCGAAGATTTCGGCCATCATGCGGCGCCCCCTTCCAGATATGCGGCGCGGATTTCCGGCCGCGCCAGCAGCTCCGCGCCGCCGCCCGTCATCTGCACGGACCCGTTCACGAGAACGTAGCCCCGGTGGGCGAGGCGCAGCGCGTGGTAGGCGTTCTGCTCGACCAGCAGAATGGTGACGCCCTTGGTCGCGTTGATCTCCTTGATCGCCTGGAAGATCTGCCGGACCAGCAGCGGCGCGATGCCGAGCGAAGGCTCGTCGAGCAGCAGAAGGCGCGGCCGGCTCATCAGCGCGCGGCCAATCGCCAACATCTGCTGCTCGCCGCCGGAGAGCGTGCCGCCGCGCTGATAGATGCGCTCCTTCAGCCGCGGGAAGAGCTCGAAGACTTCTTCCGAATCCGCGGCGAAGTGGGCGGGATCCTCGAACATCGCGCCCATTTGCAGATTTTCCATCACTGTCATGCGTGGAAATATCCGCCGGCCTTCGGGCGATTGGCTGACGCCGAGGCGCATGATCTGGTGCGTCGGCATGCGGCTGATGTCCTGGCCGTCGAAGACGATCCGTCCGGTCCGCGCCTGGGGCGAGCCGCAGATGGTCATCAGCGTCGTCGACTTGCCCGCGCCGTTGGCGCCGATCAGGGTTACGATCTCGCCGGCGTCGACATGGATGTCGATGCCGTGGAGCGCCTGGATGGCGCCATAGAACGTTTCGACCCCTTCCAGTTCGAGGAGGCGGCCCATCACGCGTCCTCCTCTTCTTCTTCGCCCAGATAGGCGCGGATGACCGCCGGGTTCGACCGGACGGCTTCCGGGTCGCCTTCTGCGATCTTCTTGCCGTAATCCAGGACGACGATGTGGTCGGAAATTTCCATGACCATGCTCATGTCGTGCTCGATCAACAAGATGCCCACCTTGTGCTCATCCC
>DAINCG010000169.1:2868-9462 GCA_036732525.1 Pseudomonadota bacterium
GTTCGTCGAGGCACAGGATGCGCGGGCCGGAGCACATGGCGCGCGCGATCTCCAGGCGGCGCTGGGCGCCATAGGGCAGGTCGCCCGCCGGCTTGTCCGCCCGGTCGATCAGATTGATCCGCTCCAGCCAGTAGCGGCCCCGCTCGACCGCCGCGGCTTCGGCGTCCCGATAGCGGGCGAGGCCGAGCAGGCCCGCGAGCGACCAGAACGACGCCCGCATCAATTCGTTGTGCTGGGCGACGAGCAGGTTCTCCAGCACGGACATCGCCGGGAAAAGGCGGATGTTCTGGAAGGTGCGCGCGACGCCGGCCTCGCGCGCGATGCGGAAGTCGTCCATGCGCTCCAGATTGTGGGCGTCGCCGTTCGCGGAGAGCAGCAGGCGGCCCACGGTCGGCTTGTAGAAGCCGGTCAGGCAGTTGAAGACGGTGGTCTTGCCGGCGCCGTTCGGCCCGATGATCGAGGTGATGCGCCGGTCTTCCGCCGTGAAGGACACGTCGTCGACGGCGACGAGGCCGCCGAAGCGCATGGTGAGATGCTCGACGGCGAGCAGGGGCGCCGTGCTCATGGCGATCCTCCGGCGCCAGTACCGAGCTTGACCGTCGGTTCGCGGTTCGAGAGCAGGCCGCGCGGCTTCCAGACCATGATCGCGACCATCGCGGCGCCGAAGGCGAGCATGCGGAACTCGGCGAGTTCGCGGAAGATCTCCGTGCCGCCGATCAGAAGCGCGGCCGCCAGCACGACGCCGACCTGGCTGCCCATGCCGCCGAGCACGACAATCGCCAGGATGACGGCCGATTCGATGAAGGTGAAGCTTTCGGGGCTGATAAAGCCTTGGCGGGTTGCGAAGAACGCGCCCGCGAAGCCGCCGAACATCGCGCCGATGGCGAAGGCGGTGAGCTTGGTGTTGGTCGGATTGACGCCAAGCGAGCGGCACGCGATCTCGTCCTCGCGCAGCGCCTCCCAGGCGCGGCCGACCGGCAATTTGCGAATGCGCAAGGTGAAGAGGTTGGTGATAAGCGCCAGAACTAAAATGATATAGTACAGAAAAATAATTCGGTGCATGGAGGAATATTCCAGCCCGAAGAACTGGGCGAAGGTCTCGCCCTCGGCGGCGGAACGGCTGAACGGGAGGCCGAAAATTTCGGGCCGCGGGATGCGCGACAGCCCGTCCGGCCCGCCGGTGAAGTCATACCAGTTGAGCAGGATGATCCGGATGATCTCGCCGAAGCCGAGCGTCACGATCGCCAGATAGTCGCCGCGCAGCCTGAGGACAGGGAAGCCGAGCATGACGCCGAAGAAGGCGGCGAACAGACCGGCCAGCGGCAGGCAGACCCAGAATGACCAGCCGAAGTGGGCGGCGATCAGGGCGTAGGAATAGGCCCCGACGGCATAGAAGGCCACATAACCGAGGTCGAGCAGGCCGGCGAGGCCGACGACGATATTGAGGCCCCAGCCCAGCATCACATAGGTCATCACCAGGATGCCGATGTCGAGCAGGTATCGATCCGTGAACGGCAGGAATGGCCAGGTGACCGCGACGGCGAGGCCGAAGGCGCCGAGCGCGGTCGTGATCTTCTTCAAACGCTCGGACGGCCCGGTATGCCGCGCGGCGCCGCCGGCGCCGCCGGCGCGTTTGGCGCGGATCAGGTTGATGATGAAGTGCCCGACCGCGACCCCGGCGGCGATCATGACCGCATCGAGCATGCGCGCGTCGATGGCGAGGCCGCCCGGCGCAGAGACGGTCCGGAGCCCGACGATCGGCACGGTCAGCGCCAGCGCTACGAGGCCGGCGAGGGCGGAGTCCTTGGCCTGACCGGCAAAATCGATTTGGGCCATGTTCAGACCTTCTCCACTTCCGGCCGGCCGAGCAGGCCGGTCGGGCGGAAGATCAGCACCAGCACGAGGATCGAGAAGGCCGCGACGTCCTTGTATTCCACCGTGAAGTAGCCCGACCAGAACGTTTCGATCAGGCCGATCAGGAGGCCGCCCAGCATCGCGCCGGGCAGGGAGCCGATGCCGCCCAGCACCGCCGCCGTGAACGCCTTGATGCCGACGAGGAAGCCGATGAAGAAATCGATCACGCCGTAGTAGAGCAGGAACATGATGCCGGCGACCGCGGCGAGCGAGGCGCCCATGACGAAGGTCATGGAGATCGTCCGGTTGACGTCGAGCCCCAGCAGGGCGGCCATCTTCATGTCCTGCTCGCAGGCGCGCTGCGAACGGCCGATCGGCGTCTTGGCGATCAAGAGCGAGAATGCCGTCATCAGCGCGATCGTCGTGGCGACGATGATGATCTGCATGTAGGAGAGGTTGACGGTGAACGAGCCCTTCTGGGTCAGCACGAAGCCGCCTTCGATCATCGGCTGCAGCCGCTTGCCGCGGGCGCCCTGCGCCAACTGCACATAGTTCTGAAGGAAGATCGACATGCCGATCGCCGAGATCAGCGCGGCGAGCCGGAACGACCCGCGGAGCGGCCGATAGGCGATCCGTTCGAGCGCCCAGCCATATACGGCCGCAATCAGCATCGCACCCAGGAGCGCCACGACAATCAGCGCGCCCGCGGCGCCGAGGCCCAGGCTCGCGAGCCCGACAATCACGATCAGCGCGGCGAACGCGCCGATCATGAAGATGTCGCCATGGGCGAAGTTGATCATGCCGATGATGCCATAGACCATCGTATAGCCGATCGCGATCAGGCCGTAGATCGACCCGAGCGTCACGCCGTTGATGAGCTGCTGCAGAAAATATTCCATGGTCGCGCCGTCGCTCCCCCATGCACTGCTTCGGCGTCCCGGCCGCAGCCCGCGCCTGGAACCTGATACATGCTCATATTGCGCCGCGCCAGTTTGTCTCCGGGAATTCGGCGGTTATTGTCGCCGCTTCGATCTCCTTACCCCACGAAAGCGTCCCGCCCATGACCGACGATAAAGCCGCAACCGAAGCCGCCTTCCGCGACCTGAAGGCGCGCGTGGCCAAACTGGATGACGCCGGCCTCGACCTCCTCTTCCGCGAGGGACGCACCTGCTATGCGTGGCTCGACCGCAAGGTGCCGGAGGCGCTGCTGCATCGGATCGTCGAGCTTGCCCTTCTCCCGCCGACGAGCGCCAACTCCTCGCCGGCGCGCTTCGTCTTCGTCTCTTCGCCGGAAGCGAAGGAGCGGCTGAAGCCCGCGCTCTCGTCGGGCAACGTGCCGAAGACGATGGCGGCGCCGACGACGGTCATCGTCGGATACGACCCGGAGTTCTGGCGGCACATGGACAAGCTCTTCCCGCATGCCGACATGAAGACGATGTACGAGCAGAACGCCGCGTTCGCCGAACAGGCGGCGTTCCGCAACGGCTCGCTGATGGGGGCATACGTGATCATGGCCGCTCGCGCGCTCGGGCTCGATTGCGGACCGATGTCGGGCTTCGACCCCTCAAAGGTCGACGCAGAGTTTTTCGCCGGCACGCCGCACAAGGCGAACTTCCTTTGCAATATCGGCTATGGCGACCCGGCCTCGGTGAAACCACGAGGCTACAAGTTCGCCTTCGACGAGATCGCGTCTATCGTCTGACCGCGGGAGCACGCGCATGTCCGACACGCCCGAAGTCCTGGAAACCATGCCGATGCCGCCTCGGATCGCGGAGCGGCTCGGCGATCGCTATGTCCTGCACCGGCCCTGGCAGGCGGATGATCTGATGGGCTACGTCCGGTCCCACTGCCAGAATGTCCGGGCCGTCCTGACCCAGGGACACGGCGTCTGCCCGGCGGAGATGATCGACGCGCTGCCCAAGCTCGAGATCATCTCGGTGCAGGGCGTGGGATATGACGGGGTCGATATCGCCCGCGCGCGGGAACGCGACATTCCGGTCACCAACACCCCGGACGTTCTCACGGAGGAGGTCGCAAATCTCGGCATCGGCCTCGTCCTGGCGGTCACCCGCGAAATCCCGAAAGCCGACGCCTATGTTCGTGAGGGCAAGTGGCTAAAGGGCGAGATGCCGTTCAACCGCACGATCGTGAACCGCCCGGTCGGCGTCGTCGGCCTCGGCCGGATCGGCCTCGCAACGGCGAACCGGCTTGCGGCGCTCGGCGCGATCGTCTCCTGGCACGGGCCGCGGCCGAAGCCGGACGCGCCCTATCCCTACGAGGCGGACATCGCGGCGCTCGCCGCCAAGGTCGACGGGCTGGTGCTCACCTGTCCCGGCGGGCCGGCGACGCGGCACCTGGTCAACCGGCGGGTGCTCGACGCGCTCGGCCCCGACGGCTGGCTTGTCAATGTGGCGCGCGGCACGGTCGTCGACGAGAAGGCGCTGGTGGAAGCGCTGATGACGCGTCGCATCTGGGGCGCCGGCCTCGACGTCTTCGAGAATGAGCCGAAGGCGCCGCCCGAGCTCTTCGAACTCGACAACGTCGTCCTGCAGCCGCACCAGGCGAGCGCCACGGCGGAGACGCGGAACGCGATGTCGGACCTGGCGGTGGAGAACATCGACCTCCACTTCGCCGGAAAACCTGTGAAAACCCCGGTCTGGAGCTGACGCCATGGCGGATCGCGGCGAGGTCTATCTGTCCGGGGCCGCGACCCGCGTCGCGGCGTTCGCCGAAGCCTGCACGGCGTGCGGCAAGTGCTTTGAGGCCTGCCCGATGCCCGCCGCGGCCGGCATCGAGGCTGCCGACGGCGGCGCGGTCATGTCCGGACTGCTCGGCCTGCTGGCCGGCGGCGCGTCGGACGCGACGGCGGCCGCCTGGACGTCCGCCTGCTGCGGCTCGGGCTATTGCCGGGACGCCTGCCCGGAAGGCATCGACGTGCGCTTCCTCCAGCGCATGGGCAAGCTGGCGCTCCAGGCGGAGACCGGCGACCCGCGCGAGATCAAGCGCCGGTCGGTCGCCACATACAACGCCATGGCGGCGAGCGCCCGCGCGATCGGCGGCCTGCTGGCGGAGCCCGAAGACCTGGCGCGACTGGGCGACGGCCGGCCTGGCGCGGACGCGGGGCCCGCCGACGTTACGTTCTACACCGGCTGCAATGTCTGGAAGACGCCGCATATCGTGCTGACCGCGCTCGACGCCCTGGAAGCGGCGGGTGTGCGGGCGAACGTCATGGGCGGACCCGCCATGTGCTGCGGCGTCTACGCCTTCAACCAGGGCGACGGCAAGGTCTCCGGCCGGCAGGCGTTCGGCACGGTCGAGAAGCTGAAGGCGGCGGGCAATTCCCAGGCGATCTCCTGGTGCCCGAGCTGCCAGATCCAGATCGGCGACCTTGCGCTCGGCAATTGGCGGGCGGAGACCGGGGAGACGCCGTTCGACCTCGCGCCCTTCTACGGCTTCATCGCCGAGCGCATCGAAGCGCTACGGCCGCATCTGAAGCCGATCCGGCCGCGCCGCGTCGCGCTGATCGAGCGCCCGGCGATCCCGGGCGCGATGGCGGCCATCCGCACGATCCTCGGGGCGATCGATGGCGTCGAACTGGTTCCGCTCAGCGTGCGGCCGGCGGGCGTCATGGAGAACACGCTGGCCGTGCTGAAGGATTTTCGGGACGAGCAGCGCGCGGCCATCCTGGACGAAGCATCGGCGCTCGGCGTGGACGTGTTGGCCACTGTCTATCATGCCTGTCACCGGGAGCTCTGCCGCTATGACGACGGTCGTCCCTTCGAGATCCTGAACGTGATGTCGCTCTTGGCCGAAGCGCTCGGCAAGCCGCGGGAGGACCGCTACAAGGCGCTGAAAGCGCTCGGCTCCGTCGATGCGGTGATCGACGCCGTGGCGCCGGACGCGGCGCGGCGGGGGCTCGATCTGGAACAACTGCGCAGCGCGCTCTCCGCGGACATGTTCGCGGCCGTCCCCTTGGCGACGCCGCCCCGCTAAATGCATAAGGTCGGCGCAAGAGATTCGCGATGGGCGTGCTCGACGGACTGAAGACGGTCGTGACCGGGGCGGGGGGCGGCATCGGCGCCGCCACGGCGCTGGCGTTCGCGGAGAACGGGGCTGACGTCGCCGTTGTCGACATCGACGCGATCGCGGCGCAGTCGGTCGCGAAGGATTGCGAGGCGCTGGGCGTGACGGCGCTCGCGATCACCACGGACTGCGGCGATCCGGGCGCGATCGATGCGATGCTGGACAAGGCGACCCACGAACTCGGCGGCCTCGATGTCGTCGTCAACAACGCCGGCGTCACCCGCCATGCCTACATTCTCGACCTGACCGAAGGCGACTGGGACCGCATGTTCCGCGTCAACGCGAAGGGCGTGTTCTTCTGCATGCAGGGCGCCGCCCGCCGCATGGCCTCCGAAGGCGGCGGACGGATTATCAACGTCGCCTCCGTCGCGGGCCGCGGCTACCACGGTTCGTCGAATGCGATCTATGCGGGCACCAAGGGCGCCGTGCTCGCGATGACTTATCTGGCGGCGCATCAGCTCGGCCGGCACAACATCAACGTCAACGCGATTTGCCCCGGCGTCACCTATACGAACATCGTCTCGTCGCTGATGAAGTCGCGGGCGGAGGAGCGCGGCGTTCCGGTCGACGAGCTGAAACGCGAGGCCGAACGATCGATCCCGCTTCGCCGCGGCAACGAGCCGTCCGACGTCGCGGCGATAGCCGTCTTCCTAGCCT
>DAINCG010000170.1:0-9453 GCA_036732525.1 Pseudomonadota bacterium
GGCCCCCGCCGTCTCCGCTGCGTCGCGCGCCTCTTTCTCCGTGCGTTGCAGACGTTCATACGCGGCCGCCGCGACGTCGATCGCGTTGCGTTCGGCCGTCAGACGGTCGAGCTCGGCCTTCATACGCAGCAACGTCGTGCTGTCGCCGCGCGCGTTCGGGCGGTGGATGGCGGCCGCGTCCGCGCGCAGTTTCTCCAGCCGGGCGCCGATCTCCGCCACGCCCGACGTCGCGCCGTAGAGCAGTTCGCCGAAGTTGCCTTCCGCCTGAATCAGATCGGCGCCGCCCTTTTCCAGCACGCTTTCGTCGAGCGAGAACATCGCGGCGAAGCTCTGCCGGTCGAGGCCGCCGAGCGCGCCGGCGAAGGGACTGGACGCGAGCGGTCGCCCCTCTGCGTCGAGCAAATCGCCCTTCTGCCGCTTGATGCGCGTGAAGCGCTGCGGGCCATGGCCCACATCGACTTCGGCGTCGATCCGCATGGCGTTGTATTCGTGCAGAAAATTATAGGGCGACTGGCCCGGCACGCCGAACAGGAAGTCGGCGATGGCGGCGAACATGGTCGATTTGCCGGCCTCGTTCGGGCCGTAAACCAAGTGCAGGTCGGGCGCGCCGTCGGTCGTCTCGCCGAAGTCGACATCGAAGTCCGTGAACCGGCCGAAACGCGTGAGGCCGAGCGTCCGGATGCGCATCAGCCGGGCGCATCCGCGGCGGCGAGGCGGGCGAGAACCTCCGCGGCGCCGTCCGCCGCGTGGCGGTCGATGGTTGCGCTGAGGGCGTCCGCGTCGGCGGCGAAGGCGTCGCGGAGTTCGGGCGGGAAAACGCGCGAGCCGATCAGCGCCTCAAGTTCGGCCTCGGCATCGGCCAGGAAGCCCGGGTCGGCGCGGACGGCGTCCAGATGGTCGGCAAGCGCGCCGATCGCCATGTCGCCCGCTGTCGCCTTGGGCGGCGCGGCGTCCGCGAAGTCGAGCCGCTCGACCCAGACCTGGCCGAGCGCTTCCGCCGCCTGCCGCACGCTGTCGAGAACGAGGTCCGCGTCCCGCCGGAGCCGCCAGAGATCGGCCGTATCGCCTTCGAGCTTCAGCCGGACGATGGCGGCGGCCGGCGCCGCGGCGTCGCGAACGGCCGTCAGCGTCTCCATCGCGGCAGCACGCAATGCGGCCATGCCGCCGTCCGCCGGCAGGCGCGCCGAGGCGCGCTGGAAGACGGCGCCGGCGACGATCCGCTCCTCGACAGAGATCGCGCCGTCGTCGCTGACTGTCCCGAGCGTCACCGACTTTGGCCCGTCCTCATTGATGTGGCGGCCCTGGGGGATGCCCGGCATGACCACGGTCGCCGCGCCCGACGCGACGCTCCGTTTGTGAATATGGCCGAGGCCCCAATAGTGGTAGCCGTGCTGCATCAGCGCCTGCAGGCTGACCGGCGCATAGGGGTCGTGGCCTTCGGCGCCCTCCAGGCTGGTGTGCATCAGGCCGATGTTGACCGCGTCCGGTACGGCCGGCTTGTAGCGCGGCAGCAGGCTGTCTTCGATATGCGGCGCATTGAAGCTGACGCCGTGAACCGCGATCCGCTGGCCGTCCCGCGCCTCGAAGATTTGGGGCGCGCCGCGCATGTCGAAGACGTGGACGGCGTCCGGCAGGTCGAGCCGCTTCGTGATCGAGGAGAGCGCGTCGTGATTGCCCCGCACGATGAAGACGCGCACGCCCGCTTCGGCGAGCGCCGACAATTCGGCCGCCAGGAACGCGCCGGTCTTCATCGAGGTCCGGTCGCCGTCATAGAGGTCGCCGGCGATCAGGAGCGCTTCGGCGTCTTCCTCGATGCAGAGCCGGCAGATGCGCTGGAAGGCTTCCCGCGTCGCCGACCGAACGATGTTCGCAAGCGTCTTGTCCTTGAGCGCCAGGCTCCGCAGCGGCGAATCGAGGTGGATGTCGGCCGTATGGACGAAGCGGAACGCCATCTCAGAGATGGGCCTCGATCCACTGGCCGGCGGCCAGCATACGGTCGTCGTCGCCCATGCGACCGATGACCTGGAGGCCCATCGGCATGCCGCCCGGTCCCTCGAAGACGGGCAGGGTCGCGCAGGGCAGGTAGAGCGGCGTCCAGAGCGCGCCGACGGCGGCGGAGCCGGTCGCTTCGATGCCCTCGGGCGCTTCGCCGAGCGCTGCGGCCGTGATCAGCACGTCCGCATCGCCGAAGAGGGCGTCGATCTGCCGCCGGCAGGCCTCGGCCTCCGCCAGGGCGGCGCGGTAGCGGTCGAAGTCCATCGCGAGGCCGGTCGCGATGCGACCTTCGCGCAGTTGCGGGCTGATCCGGTCCCAGTGGCGGTCGATCTCAAAAGCGAAATTGCGCACGAACTCGAAGGAGGAGATGGCCGTGTGCGCGTCCGCAAGGCCGGCGAATCGGGCCGGCGTCTCGGCGTCGGCCACGGCGGCGCCGGCGCGGGCGAGCCGATCGACCGCCGCCTCGATGTCGGCGCGGAGCGCGGGATCGAGCATGGGCCAGAGGTGGCTGCGGCACAGCCCGATCCGGGGCGCATCGTCGAGCGCCGTGAAGGAGCCGATCGGCCGCCGCAACAGGACGTCCCGGAGGAGCGCGATGTCGGCGAGGCTGCGTGCGATCAGGCCAAGCCGGTCGAACGACCCCGCCGCCTCGCGCACGCCGGAAAGCCGGAAGTCGCCCTGGGTCGGGCAATAGCCGTGGACGCCGCAGAAGCTCGCCGGCCGGATGGTCGATTGGGTCGTCTGCGTCCCGTAGGCCAGCGGAACCATCTCCGCCGCAACCGCAGCCGCCGAGCCGGAGGAGGAGCCGCCCGGCGTGCGGGCAAGGTCGCGCGGGTTCCGGGTCGGCCCGGGCGTCAGGTTGGCGAACTCGGTCGTCACCGTCTTGCCGAGCAGCACGGCGCCCGCGGCGCGGGCCATGGCGACGCAGGAGGCGTCCGCCGCCGGCCGGGCGCCCGCATGGATCGGGGAGCCGTAGCCCGTCGGCATGTCGTGCGTGTCGATGATGTCCTTGGCCGCGAACGGCACGCCCCGCAGCGCGCTCGTCCCGCGATCGGCGGCGTCGGCCGCGGCCAGCGCCGCGTCATGGGCGATATGCGCCCAGGCCTGGACGTCCGGCTCGAGCGCCGCGATGCGGTCGAGGCAGCTCTCGATGAGCGCCCGCGCCGTCAGCCGGCCGCCCGCGATGGCGGCCAGCGCTTCGGTCGCGGTCAGACTGTGCGGCGCCTCAGTCATCTCGCTCCCGTCAGCCGACGATGCCGATCTGCCATGGCACGAACTCGTGCCGGCCGAGGCCCAGTTCCTCGCTCTTCGACCGCTTGCCCGACGCGATGGCGAGGAACGTGTCGAAGATCTCCCGGCCCATCTCGTCCATGCTCGCGGTCCCGTCCAGGACCTTGCCGCAATTGACGTCCATGTCCTCGGTCATGCGCTCGTACATCGGCGTGTTGGTCGCGAGTTTGATCGAGGGCGTGGGCTTCGCGCCGAAGCAGGAGCCGCGGCCAGTGGTGAACGCCACCAGGTTCGCGCCGCCGGCGATCTGGCCGGTCGCCGAAACCGGGTCGAAGCCGGGCGTGTCCATGAAGACGAAGCCCGCCTGCTCGACCCGTTCGGCATATTCGTAGACCGCCATCAGCGGCCCGGTGCCGCCCTTCATGGCGGAGCCCAGCGACTTCTCCAGGATGTTGGCGAGCCCGCCCTTCTGGTTGCCGGGGGAGACGACGCCGTTGATCTGCACGTCCCGCCCGACGGCGTAGACGTCCTTCCACCAGCGGATGCGGTCGATCAGCTTCTCGCCGATCTGGACGGAGGCGGCGCGGCGGGTCAGCGTGTGCTCGACGCCGTAGATCTCCGGCGTTTCGGACAGAATGCCCGTGCCGCCGTTCTGCGCCAGGATGTCGACCGCGCGGCCGAGCGCCGGGTTCGCCGTGATCGACGAGAACGCATCCGACCCGCCGCACTGCAGCCCGACCATGATGTGCTCCGCCGACGCCGTCTCCCGCGTCGCCCGGTTCGCGTCCGCCAGCATCTCTTCGACGATGGCGATGCCCTTCGCGATCGTCGCCCGCGTGCCGCCGTTCTCCTGCATCACGAGCGTGCGCAGGTTGGCGCTTGTCTCCATATGCTGGGAGGCGAACAGGCCGCCGACCTGACAGCGCTCGCAGCCGAGACCGACGACCAGCGCGCCCGCGACGTTCGGGTGGTCGATATATCCCGCGAGCGTGCGGTGCAGCAGATCCATCGGCTCGCCGGTCATCTCCATGCCGCAGCCCATGGCATGGGTAAAGGCGGCCACGCCATCGACGTTCGGATATCCGGCGAGGCGTTCGGCCGTGAAGTGGGCCGCGATCTCATGGCAGACGGTCGCCGAGCAGTTCACGGTCGAGACGATGGCGATGAAGTTCCGCGTGCCGACCCGGCCGTCCGCCCGGCGGTAGCCCTGAAAGGTCGCCCGCTCGGTCGCCGGCAGCATATTGATGGGCGCATAGCCCTCTGCATGGGCGTAATCGCGGTCGAATTCCTGAAAGGCGATGTTGTGGCTGTGCAGCATCTCGCCGGCTTTCAGGTCCTTGGCGGCAAAGCCGATCACGGTCGCGTATTTCAGGATCGGCGCGCCTTTGGCGATGTCCTGGGTCGCGACCTTATATCCGGCCGGCACGATCTCCGCCGTCTTCACGCGAAGCTCCGGCAGTTCGGTCCCCCGCTCGACCTCGCGCCGGGCGACGGCGACGTTGTCGGCCGCGTTGAGGCGGATCAGCGGCGAATCGCCAGTGGGCGCATCGAGCATGGCGGTCTCCCGGAATATCGTTCGTTTTTAGACGTCGAAATCGATGATACGCGCCGTGAGCGGCTGCGTCTCCATGATGGCGAACGAAAGCCGGCGGCCGTTGGAGGCGTCGCGGGCGTCGCCGGTCGAGCCCGGGTTGACGATCAGCGTGCCGGCCGCCTCGCGCACCACCTGCCGGTGGGTGTGGCCGTAGAGCACGACATGCGCGTCGGTGTCGCCGAACCGGTCGAGCGCGGGGTCCTCCGGAATGACGTAGGCGCCGCGCGGCTCCCAGGGCGTCGAGTGGCAAAGGTGGAAGTCGATCCCGTCAATCAGCAGGCGCTTCCTGAGCGGCTGGGCCGCCAGCCAGTCCGCCAGTTCGAGATCGACCGAGGCGGACGCGCGGGCGCGGGCGCCGCCGGGGCCGAAGAAGGTCTCCTCGTGATTGCCGCGAATCACGTGCGCATCGAGGCCGCGGAGGATGCGCACCACGTCATTGGAGAACCGGAACTCGTAAATGCTGTCGCCGAGGCAGAACAGGTGGTCAATCGGCCCCATCAGCCGAAGCGCTTCGGCCAGGGCGGCGGCATTGCAGTGGATGTCGGAAACGACGCCGATCCGCATGGGCAGCGCGTCAGGCCTTGGCCGGCGGGCGGGGGAAGTTCGCCGCTTCGATCTTGTTGCCATCGGGGTCGAGCACGAAGGCGCCGTAATAGGGCGCGAGTTCGGCTGACCGCGGGCCGGGCGCGCCGTCCGACCGGCCGCCATGGGCGAGAGCGGCCGCATGAAAGGCGTCGACCGCGGCCTCGTCCCGCGCCCTCAGGCAGATATGCGCGCCCGTGCCTTCCGGCTGCGGCGCCGCGTCCGGGCGGTGGTTCAGCCAGAATTCCGGATAGCGCTTGCCGAACCCGACCGTCTTCTCCCGTTCGACGAAGCGCCTGAGGCCGAGCGGGGCAAGCACGGCCTCATAGAACGCCGCCGAAGCCGCGAGGTCGCGGACCGGTATGGAGATATGGTCGATCACGGCTCGCCCCTGACAGATTGTCGTCGGAGGCGAGTTTAGCGGCGGCTCAGGAGAAGTCGAAGTCGTCCGCGACGAGGTCCGCCATCGCGACGCCGAGCAGCGTGATCGAGGAGTTGGTCTGGACGACTTCGATGACCGCGCCGTCGGCGGTGTCCGTCGTCTCGGCCATGATTTCGGCGAAGCTGGTAAAGCCCAGCACGGCCGCCAGGATGACGTCGCCTGCGCCCACGCCGGCCTGGAAGTCGGTGATGACGTCGCCGCCTGCGCCCACCAGGAACGTGTCGTTGCCCGTCCCGCCGGTCAGGCGGTCGTCGTCGACGCCGCCATAGAGGTAGTCGTTCCCGGCGCCGCCGTCGATGATGTCGCGGCCGTGATTGCCGGCGATGCGGTCGTCGCCGTCGCCGCCGATCAGCGTGTCGTCGCCTTCGTGGCCGCCGATGAAGTCGTCGCCGGCGCCGCCGTCGATCTCGTCATTGCCGGTTTCGCCGACGAGCAGGTCGTCGCCGTCGCCGCCGTTGATGATGTCCGCGCCGGCGCCGCCGCGGCCGCGGTCGATGCCGCCAAGGCCATTCAGCGTGTCGTCGCCGGTCAGCCCGTTCAGGAAGTCGTCGCCGGCGCCGCCGGTCAGCACGTTGTCACCGGCGTCGCCGTTCCGGACGACGCCGGTTTCGGACGCGGGCGGCGGGGGCGGATTCCCGCCGCCTGTCCGCGTGATGAAGTCGTCGGCGCTGAAGTTGGCGGGCCGAAGACCGATGAAGCGCAGCTCGCCGTCATCGAGCGGCAGCACGGCGTCGCCGTTCGCATTGACCCGCATCGCGGAGATGACGGCCGCGCCGCTCGTGAAGGACAGCGCGGAGAGATCGACGACGTCGCGGCCGGCGGCGCCTGCCTCGAAGTCGCGGATTTCGTCGAAACCGGAATTTGCGACGATCAGGAAGGTATCCGGCCCGCTGCCGCCCAGCATGACGTCGTTGCCGCTTTGGCCTGAAATCATGTCGGCGCCCGAGCCGCCGTTCAGATAGTCGTTGCCGCTGCCGCCATAGAGCACGTCGGCGCCGTTGCCGCCGTCGAGGGAGTCGTCGTCCTCGTCGCCCTGCAGGCGGTCGTTGCCGTCCTGCCCGTTCAGGGTGTCCTTGTCGCCGCCGCCGAACAGCTCGTCATCGCCCTCGTCGCCGTTCAGGATGTCGCCCTGCGCCTCGCCGGAGATGCGGTCGTCGCCGGGGCCGCCGCTGAACCAGTCGTAGCCGTCGCCGCCGAACAGGCGGTCGTTGCCTTCCTGCCCCAGCAGCGCATCCTGACCGGACCCGCCGAACAGCCGGTCATTGCCGTCATTGCCGCGGATGTTGTCGTTGTCGGCGCCGCCGTTCATGACGTCGTTGCCGGCGCCGCCGCTCATCTGTTCGTCGCCTGCGCCGCCGAAGATGCGGTCGTCGCCGTCGCCGCCGTCCAGGTTGTCGTTGCCGTCGCCGCCGTCGAGCGTGTCGCGGAAGTCGCCTTCGCCGCCGCGCAGCATGTCGTCGCCAACGCCGCCTTCCAGCACGTCGGAGCCGAGCCCGCCGTCGAGTTGGTCGTTGCCGGCTTCGCCGAGCAGCGTATCGGGGCCCTCGCCGCCGTTTAACTGATCGTCCCCGGCCCCGCCGCGCAGTTCGTCAGAACCGCCGACGCCGTTCAGGATGTCATTGCCGCCGAGGCCAAGGATCAGGTCGTCCTCGGGGCCGCCGGTCAGCGTCTCGCCGCGCGGTCCGCCGGTGATATCGGTCATCGCAAACGCTCGCTCTCGCGGCCCATTCGGCCGCCGTTCGGACGCCGCGCTACCTGTCAGTCGTCAACGAACCTGTGGACCGCCTCTACATGGCGGCATGGCTAACGCGATCCTAACGGAATCGGCCTTCACGGTCGAGGCGTAGCTCAGGGGCGTAAGCCCTTGTCCGCGATCTCGTAGACGTCGCGGGACAACCCGTCCGCCGCCAGAATCCGTCCCAGCGCCGCCTTCATTTTCGCTTGCCGACCGGCGTCCATCCGCTTCCAGCGGGCGAGCGGGGCCAGCATGCGCGCGGCGGTGTGCGGGTTGAGCTTGTCGAGCGCCAGCGTCTGCTCCGCGTGGAAGTCGTAACCGGACCCGTCGGCGGCATGGAAACCGGTCGGGTTGGCGCTGGCGAAGGCGCCGATCAGGGAGCGCGCCCGGTTCGGATTGGCGAGTGTGAAGGCGGGGTCGGACATCGCCTTTCGCACGTCAGCCAGCACCCCCGGATTGGGCGCGGTCGCGATCAAGACGAACCATTTGTCGAGGACGATCGGATTGTCGGCATAGCGCTCGCGGAAGGCGGCCATCGCGGCGTCGCGTTCCGGTCCCGGCTGATCGTTGAGGGCTGCCAGCGCCGCCATCCGGTCGGTCATGTTGTCGGCGGCGGCGGCCGCGTCCGCGGCGCGTCGGCGGCCGTCGTCGAGGCGCGAAAGATATGCGAGCGCCGCGCTACGGAGCGCGCGCACGCCCGCCGCGGCCGCGTCCGGCGAGAACGCGCCGGCTGGTCGTCGGCCCAGATGCGCTGGAGGGCCGTCGCGTGCGTCTCCGCCAGCGCCTGTCTTAGCGCCTGCCGCGCCGCATGGATCGAGTCGACGTCGACGACGTCCATCGCGTCCGCCAGGTTGTCCTCGCCGGGCAGCGTCATCAGCAGCGCCCGGAACGCCGGATCGATCTCGGGATCGTCGAGCGCCTGGCCCCAGGCCGCGACGAAGGCGTCGTCGATCGCGGGCGCGCGGCCGGCCTGGATGTCGTCGATCATGCTCATCAGGCTCTCGACGGCGAAGGCCTGGCCCGCTTCCCAGCGGTTGAATGGGTCGCGGTCCTTGGCCATGCGGAAGGCGCGCGTCGCCGGCGTCTCCTGCTGGACGAGGCGGATCGGCGCGCTGAAGCCGCGGTTCACGGAAACCGCCGGCCGCTCGGGAAGGCCTTCGAAGCGCCAGGTCTGCGCCGCCTCCTTCAGCACCAACTGCTCGCTGACGAGGTCGCGGCCGTCCGGGCCGATCAGGCCGATTTCAAGCGGCATCTCGACCGGCTGCTTGTCCGACTGGCCGGGCGTCGGCGGCGTCTCCTGCTTGAGCGTCAGGGCGAGCGTCCCGTCCGACCAGTCCTCCTCAACGGTGACTCTGGGCGTGCCGGGCTGGCCGTACCAGCGCCGGAAGACGGAGAGGTCCCGGCCGCTCGCGTCGGCCATGGCGTCGACGAAGTCGTCGCAGGTCGCCGCCGTCCCGTCATGCCGCTCGAAATAAAGGTCGATGCCCTTCTGATAGGCTTCCGGCCCGATCAGGCGACGCAGCATGCGGATGACCTCGGCGCCCTTCTCGTAGACGGTCGCCGTATAGAAGTTGTTGATCTCCATATAGGCGTCCGGCCGGATCGGGTGCGCCATCGGCCCCGCATCCTCGGGGAACTGGCGGGCGCGCAACTGGCGGACGTCGCCGATGCGGCAAACCGCCTCCGACCGCTGGTCGGCGGAGAACTGCTGGTCGCGCAGTACGGTGAGGCCCTCCTTCAGGGAGAGCTGGAACCAGTCGCGACATGTCACCCGGTTGCCGGTCCAATTGTGGAAATACTCGTGTGCGACCACACCTTCGATGAAGGCGTAGTCGCCGTCGGTCGCCGTGTCGGGATCGGCCAGAATATACTTGG
>DAINCG010000171.1:0-1705 GCA_036732525.1 Pseudomonadota bacterium
GAAGCGGCCGCGCGACGAGCGCTATCCGGAATACCTCTTCCACGACGTGCGCCGCGACCCGGCGACAGGCGAAATGCGGCCCGATTTCGTGCTGAACCGCGCCCCCTGGAACGAAGCGGAAATCATCGTCGCCGACCGCAATTTCGGCTGCGGGTCGAGCCGGGAGGCGGCGGTCTACGTCCTGCAGGATTCGGGCTTCCGGGCGGTGATCGCGCCCAGCTTCGGCGACATCTTCTATTCGAATTCCATGAAGAACGGCTTCCTGCCGATTCGACTGCCGACGGAGACCTGCCAGGCGCTGCGCAGGGCGATCGCCGAAAGCCAGGGCGGCCGCGTCGCGATCGACCTCGAAAGCCAGACTGTGACCGGCCCCGACGGGGCGATCCACCGCTTCGAGATTTCGGCCTTCCACAAGCATTGCCTGCTGGAAGGGCTCGACGACATCGGCTTCACGCTCGCCCACAAGTCGGACATCGCGGACGCCGACGCCCGGCGGGAATCGACGATGCCCTGGCTGAAGCCCGCGGACGCGGTATGAGCGTCTTCGACGCACGGGACTTTCGCGGCCACGAACAGATCGTCTTCGCCCACGACCCTGTGAGCGGCCTGAAGGCGATCGTCGCCATTCACAACACGCGGCGCGGGCCGGCGCTCGGCGGCTGCCGGTTCTGGAACTATGCCTCGGAGGACGCCGCGATCGCGGACGCGCTCCGTCTCTCGCGCGGCATGACCTACAAGTCGGCGCTGGCGGAACTGCCGCTCGGCGGCGGCAAGTGCGTCGTCCTCGGCGGCGCGGCGGAGGTGAAGACGCCGGACCTGTTGTGGGCGCTCGGTCGGGCCATCGACCGACTCGGCGGGCGCTATGTGACGGCGGAGGACGTCGGCGTGAAGCCGGAAGATCTGCGCATCGTGCGCGAGGAGACGCCGCATGTTGCGGGCCTGCCGGAAACCTCCGGCGATCCGTCGCCGGTGACGGCGCTCGGCTGTTTCGTCGGGCTCAAGGCGGCGATCCGGCATCGGCTGGGCGCGGAGACGGCGGCGGGGCTGACCGTCGCCGTCCAGGGCCTCGGCGCGGTCGGCCGTTCGCTTGCGGACAAGCTGGCGGCGGACGGCGCGCGCCTGGTCGTCGCCGACATCCGACCGGCCGCCGTCGAGGCGGCGGCCGCCGAGCTTGGCGCGACGGCGGCCTCTGTCGACGACATCTACGACGCCGAAGCGGACGTGTTCGCGCCCTGTGCGCTGGGCGCCGTCTTGAACGACGACACGATTCCGCGCCTGAAGGCCTCCGTCGTCGCCGGCTCCGCTAACAACCAGCTTGCCCGCGCCGAGCACGGCGCGCTGCTCCGGGCGCGCGGCGTGCTCTATGCGCCCGACTACGCGATCAATGCGGGCGGCATCATCAACATCGCGCACGAGGACCGGGCGACCGGCACCTACGACCGCGAGGGCGCGCTCGCCGCCGTCGCCCGGATCGGCGACACGCTCGCCGAAATCTTCCGGCGCGCCGACGCCGAGGACCGGCCGACCAGCGAAGTGGCCGATGCGCTCGCGGAAGAACGGTTCATGGCCTGAGTCCGGGCGCTTTTCGCCGCCCGCCGAAGCGCTTAGCCTTCTCCCCAACGACAAGGGGAGACGCCGCATCATGACATCCACATCGCCGCTCGCCGGCTTCGTCGTCGTCGAGCTCGGCCACAATGTGGCGGGG
>DAINCG010000171.1:1729-9411 GCA_036732525.1 Pseudomonadota bacterium
AGTCGTCAAGGTCGAGGACCCGGGACGCGGCGATGCCGCCCGCCACTGGCCGCCGGTGGTCGACGGGATCTCGACGGTCTACCGGGCGCTCAACCGCTCGAAAGCGGGCGTCACGGTCGACTTCGGCGACGCGGATCAGCTTGCCGCGCTGAAGCGCCTGATCCTGGATGAGGCGGATGTCGTGCTGCAAAACCTCCGGCCCGGCGTCGTGGAGCGGTTCGGGCTCGACGCGGACACCTTACGGAAGGAAAAGCCGGCGCTCGTCTACTGCAATATCGGGGCCTATGGCGCTGTCGGGCCGATGGCGGGCAAGCCCGGCTACGACGTGCTGATGCAGGGCTATGCGGGCCTGATGAGCGTGCAGGGCGAGCCTGGCGGTCCGCCGATGCGCGCCGGCGCTTCGATCAACGACATCGGCACCGGCATGTGGGCCGCCATCGCGATCCAGGCGGCGCTGCTGGAGCGGTCGCGGACGGGCGAGGGCGGCCTGATCGATCTCTCGCTTTACGAGACCGGCGTCTCCTGGCTTTCGATCCACCTCGGCACGTACATGGCGACCGGACGGGAGGAGGCGAAGCAAGGCTCCGGCAACGCCTACATCACGCCCTATCAGGCGTTCCAGGCGCGGGACGGCCACATGATGATCGGCGCGGCCAACGACGTGCTGTTCCGAAAGGCGGCGGCGGTGCTCGGAAGGCCGGAGTGGCCGGACGACCCGAAATACGCCCGCAATCAGGACCGGGTGCAGCACCGCCACGAACTGGTGGCGCTGATCGAGGCGGAACTGGCGCGGGACGACGTCGCGGCCTGGGTCGCGAAGTTCGACGCCGCCGGCGTCCCCGCCTGTCCGATCCGCAATGTGCCGGAAGTGGCGAACTGCCCGCAGACGGCCGCGCTCGGCCTGGCGCAGACGGCGCCGGACGACGCGAACGTCAAGCTGATCGGTCTGCCGCTCAGCCTCGACGGCGAACGCCCGCCGATGCGCCGATCGCCGCCAACGCTCGGCCGCGACAACAAGGCGGTGTTCGGCCGGGACTGAGTCCCGGCCGGACGTCCCGATATTCCTTTAGAAGTGAACGACGAGGTCGGTGGTGATCCGCCAGTCGAAGACCGTGTCTTCGTCATTGCTGGCGATATTGTGCTCGTAGGCGGCGCCCAGCAGGACGTTGTCGGTCAGCCGGAAGCGAAGACCGCCGCCGAGGGTGACGATGTCCCGCGGGTTCGCCGCGCCGATGTCGGCGATGTCGGCGCCGGTCAGGCGACCAAGCGGCGAGCCCTTCGGGAACTGGTTGCCGCCGTCGACGGGCAGGATCGCGTTGGCCTCGACGAACGGGAAGACGTTGTCATAGACCTCGTAGTCGGCATGGCCGCCCAGGTGGACATAGCTCCAGTTCTCGTTGGAGAGCGCGATCTGGACGCCGGCCGAGCCCTGCAGCTGCAGGTCGCCCATCATCGTCGCGCCGGTCAGGAACGGGTTCAGGAAGCCGTCGCCGCGGCCGGTCAGGTCGATGCCGGCGGTCTTCACGTCGCCGATCGGCGCCGTGTAGCGAAGGCCGGCAGTCAGGATGTTGCCGCCTGCCGGATCGTGGATCAGCGCGTATTTGAAGCCGGCGGCGATGTCGAGAAAGCCGTCAGTGTCCGGCAACACGGCGTCGAAGTCGAAATCGCCCCAGCCGTCCGTCGTCGCGATGAAGCCCAGGCGCTCCGTGATGGCGACGCGCCCCTGCAGCGCGATGACGTTGATCTCGCCGCCGGAGGTGACGAAGTCGTTGGGGATGTTGTGGTGCGCATAGATCGGCCGCAGTTCCGTCGTGATGAACGGCGTTTCGTTCAACGTTGGATGCGTGACCGGCGGCACGTAGCGCGTGCGGTCGAAGCCGCCTTCGCTGAAGGACCCGTCGAGCTCAAGGCCGAGGGGCCCGTCGGCGGCGAACGACGGCGCGGCCAGCAGCGCCAGGGCGGAAACGAGACTGGCGGCAAAGATGCGATCGAACTTCATGAAATCTCTCCTGATCGCGCGGCCGCCGCGCAACCATGCGCGGCCGCGAGCCATGCAACATCAGGAAAGTGCGCCCGCACGAAGGGGCGTTATTTGATCTGGATCATGCCGCCCGTTCGCCCGAAGCGGGGCAGCCATGCGCTCCCGTCTGGTCTTTGGCGGCGCGCTGCTATCGGGCCGTAACCCGCATCGGCAGGATGCGCGGACCGCGCACCTGGCCGCCGGACCAGCGGACCGCGCCGGGGTCGGTCACCTCGAAGTCGCCGATCCGTTCGAACCAGACGCGGAGCGCCGCATCCATCTCCATGCGGGCCAGATTGGATCCGGCGCAGCGGTGGATGCCGACGCCGAAGGCGATGTGGCGATTGCGTTCCCGGTCCAGCACCACGTCGTCCGGCCGGTCGAACACCTCGGGATCGCGGTTGGCGGCCGGGAAGTTCATGATCACCTTCTCGCCGGGGACCATGTCGACGTCGCCGAAGCGTACCGGTTCCGTCACCCGCCGGGCCATCTTGACCGGCGAATAGTAGCGCAGCAGCTCCTCGATCGCCGTCGGGAAGAGGTCCGGCTCGGCATGCATGCGCTTCCGGTCCTCGGGGTGCGTTCCGAAATGCCAGAGGGCGGAGCCGATCGAGCTCCAGGTCGTGTCGATGCCGGCGACGAGCAGCAGGAAGCAGACGCCGATCACCGTGTAGTCGCTCAAGGGCTTGCCGTCGACCTCGGCCGTCATCAGCTTCGAGATCGCATCGTCCCGGGGCGCATCGCGGCGCTCCTCGATCATCTCCTGGAAGAAATCGCGGATGAGGCGGCGGTTGACCAGACGGGCCTCGGGATCGGTCTGGCCCTCTTCCAGGATGCCGCGCACCCAGGTCGTGAACTCGTCCGCCCGGCCGGCGTCGATGCCGATGATCTCCGCGATCACGCGGGGCGGGATCTGCTGGGCGAAGTCGACGGCGCCGTCGGCCTTGCCAGTCTCGATGAACTTGTCGATCAGCTCATGCGCCAGCTTCTCGGTGAAGGGCCGGTAGCTCTCGACCGCCATCGGGGAGAACAGCGGCAGGATGAGCTGCTTGAACGGCTTGTGTTCCGGCGGGTCGGAGGAGATCGGCGGCAGTTCGGCGCCGAACTCCTTCACCTCCTTGATCAGCATCTCGCGCATCTCGGGCGCCGGCGGGATGATGCCGGGCGAGCGGTTCGAGAGCGCCGGCGCGGCCCGCGCCATCTCGCGCACGTCCTCGTAGCGGGTCGGCATCCAGGAGCCGCCCCAGCGCGTCGAATGCGCGATCGGGCAACGTTCGCGGAGGTCCTTCCAGACCGGGCCGGGGTTCTTGTTGTAGCCCTCGTCCATCAGGTCGTAGTCGGTCGCCCAGTCCTCGACCGGGCAGCCTTCGCGGGGTTCCTCCTCCACGATCTCGATCGCGAACTCTGGGCAGTTGGCGATGGCGAGATCGGCCTTGTCTTCCAGCCCCTCCGGCACGACGCCGTCGTTCTTTGCGACGGCGAGGCCGAGTTCGTCGACCTCGAACAGCTCCGGCGCCAGCGCGTAGCAGCGGTTGTGGCCTTCGCACTTCTCGGGATCGACGCAAATCTTCATGGGCCCGGATCCTCTCGTCAGATCAGCTTGGCGAGCTTGTCGAGCAGCGGCAAGACCTCCTCAGCAGGCGCCGACGGCAGGTCGAAGGTGACGCGGGCGACGCCGGCGCCCTTCAGCTTCTGAAGCTCTTCGGGATCGGGCTTGGCGGCGAAGACGCTGACCTCGATCTCGTCGGGGTCGCGTCCGGCCTCCGCCGCCATCTGCCGGAAGTGCGGCAGCTGGCTCGCGATGTCGACGCCGCGCCCGCCGCCCAGGGGAATCCAGCCATTACCGAACCGAATGGCGCGGCGGGCGCCGTAGGGGAAGGCGCCGCCGACGATGACGGGCGGATGCGGCGACTGTACCGGCTTCGGCCAGGTCATCATCTCGCCGAACTTCACGAACTCGCCGTCATAGCTGGGCTTCGATTTGGTCCAGATCGCCTGCATCGCCTCGACCCGTTCGCGCATCAGGCGGAAGCGCGACTTGGGCTCCGTGCCGTGGTCGGCCATCTCCTCCTCGTTCCAGCCGGCGCCGACGCCGAACAGGAAGCGACCGCCGGAGAGGCGATCGATCGTCGCGACCTCTTTCGCCGTCTGGATCGGGTCGCGCTGGATGACGAGGCAGATGCCGGTGCCGAGCTTCAGCGTCTTCGTGGAAGCCGCGAGCGCGCCGAGCGCCACGAACGGGTCCATGACGTCGTAGTACTTCTTCGGCAGTTCGCCGCCGCCCGGCCAGGGCGAAACGCGGGGCAGGGGAATGTGGCTGTGCTCCGGCAGCCAGAGCGACTCGAAGCCGCGCTCTTCCAGCGCGGGGCCGAGCTCCTGCGGCGCGATCGAATAATCGGTGAAGAAAATATGCGCGCCGACATGCATGGCTGCGACTGCCTCCCGGATCGTTCGGGGGAGCCTAGCGCGGGCGCGGAAGTTGCGGAAGCGGCGATCAGCCGGCGATGGCGCGGGCGAGGCGGGCGACGCCCTCGTCGATCTCGTCGGGCTCCGCCAGCGAGAAGCTGAGACGCATGGTCTCGCCGCCGGAGCCGTCCGCGAAGAAGGCCTGGCCCGGCACGAAGGCGACCTTCTCGCGCTTGACCGCCCGCTGCAACAGGGCGCGGCCGTCCAGGCCGGGCGGCCCTTCGACCCATATGAACATGCCGCCTTCCGGCCGGCTCCAGCGGAAGCCCGGCGGCATATGCGTCTTCAGCGCATTCAGCATGGCGTCGCGGCGCACGCGGTAGGCGGCCCGGATGCGCGTCGTCTGCTGGTCGAACACGGCTTCGGCGACGCGCGCGATCGCCATCTGGTTCAGCGTCGGCGAATGCAGATCGGAGGCCTGCTTCACCAGCACCAGCTTGTCGATCAGACGGCTGCCGGCCGCGATCCAGCCGACGCGGAGGCCGGCCGCCAGCGTCTTGGAGAAGGTGCCGCAATATGCGACGCGCGAGTTCTCGATGCCGCCCCGGCGCGCGATGTCGAGCGCCGCGAGGCAGGGTCGCCGTTCGCCTTCGTAGCGGAGTTCGGAATACGCCGCGTCCTCGATCACGACGGCGGCGGCGGCGAGGTCGAGCACGCGCTCGCGTTCGTCGAGCGTCAGGGTCTCGCCGGTCGGGTTGGCGAAGTCCGGGACGATATAGGCGAACTTGGCGCCGGCGGCGGCGTCCGGCAGGTCGATCGGCGCGGCATTGGCGCGCGGGTCGAGTCGCACGTAGGTCGGCTCGTAGGCGTTGAAGGCCTGGAGCGCGCCCAGATACGTCGGCCAGGTCACCAGCGCGGCGTCCCCCGGCGAGAGCAGCAGCCGGCCGAGGAACTCCAGCCCCTGCTGCGAGCCGCTGGTGATCAGGATGTTCTCCGGTCCGCAGGGCACGCCGATGCCGGCCATGTAGCCGGCAATCCAGCGCCGGAGTTCGGGCGAGCCGTCGCTCACCGAATACTGCAGCGCCTTGCCGGCGCTCTCCGGGCTGCCGAGGGCGGCGGAATAGGCGTGCTGGAAGGCTTCGACCGGGAAGAGATCGGGGTCGGGTATGCCGCCGGCGAAGGAGATGACGTCCGGCTCGTCCAGGACCTTCAGGAGTTCGCGAATCTCGGACGCGCCCATGCGGGCGGCGCGGCCGGCAAAATTCCGGGACCAATCGAACGACATCGATGCGGGGCCTTGCAGGTAAGGAAGTTGTCAGGCGACCGGGAGCAATGCGGCGGCGACGCGCCGATCCTCGGCCATCAACACATTATATGTCCGGCAAGCGGCCCCCGTGTCCATAGGCTCGACAACGAGGCCCTGTTCGCGGAGGGCGTTGCGGAGCGCCCGGCTCGGCAGTTCGGCGCGCGGGCCGCAGCCGAGCAGCAACACGTCCGCGGCGTCGGCGGCGCAGAGCGCTTCGAAGCTCGCCATGTCGACGTCGTCCCAGGCCGCCGGGCCCCAGGGCAACACGGTCGTCGGCAGGACGATGACGGCATGATCGTAGCGGACGCCGGAAATGTGGAAGCGCATCTCGCCATAGGTCTCGATGACCTGGCGGCCTGCGGGAATGACGGGGGTGACATCTGCCATGCGGCGCGGCCTCTCATGTCTGCGGGCGTCGCCGACGACAATAGACGCTCAGCCCGCCGCGCCAAGGCGGCGCGGGCGGGCGGCCTTAGCTGCTGAAACCATCTGCCGCCGTCGTCGTCTCGGACTCGGACGATGTATTCCTGCGGGCGGACTCGCGCGCCGCATTGATGGCGGGCAGCAGCAGCGCCCCGCCGGAGGCCGCATCCAGGTCGACATCGACGAGCAACTCGGGCGTTTCGCGATGCATCGTCCAGGCTCCATCTGCTTCGGGGCGATCCGGCCTCTCGGCCGCGACCCGGAGATGGCGCGCCCGCGGCCGCGCCGCGAGTGACGCCCGTTACCGTCCGCTCAGGATCCGCTCTCGGGCAGCGTCTCGCCCGTGCCGGGGGCGGCGGGCGCCGGGCGCGTGTACCGCACGTCGCGCATGTGCAGCAGCAGGCAGCCCGAGACGAAAATCGAGGAATACGTCCCGACGCCAATGCCCCAGATCAGGGCGTAGGTGAAGCTTCGGATCACCTCGCCGCCGAAGATCGCGAGCGCCGTCAGCGCGATGATGGTCGTGAAGCTGGTCATCACCGTCCGCGACAATGTGTCGTTGATGCTGCGGTTCAAGAGATCCGGCAGCGGCTCCTGCTTGTACTTGCGCAGGTTCTCGCGCACGCGGTCGAACACCACGACCGTGTCGTTGATCGAATAGCCCGCGATCAGCAGCAGTGCGGCGATGGTCGAAAGATTGAACTCCCACCCGGTCACGGCGAACAGGCCAATGGTGATCGCGACGTCATGCGCCAGCGCGGCAAGACCGGCGATGGCGAACTGCCACTCGAAGCGGAACCAGACATAGGCCACGATGCCGATCAGCGACAGCACGACCGCGATGGCGCCGGCTTGCTTGAGTTCCTCGCCGACGGTCGGACCGATGAACTCCGTCCGCCGGATCGTCGCGTCGTCGCCGAGCGCGGCCGTGACCGCGTTGATCGCAGCTGTCTGGTCTTCCTGAAGCCCGTCCTGGCGCTGCAGGCGGATCAGCACGTCGTTCGGCTCGCCGAACTCCTGGATAACGACCTCGCCGAGGCCCAGGCCGTTCACGCGGGTCCTGAGCTCGCCGATTTCGGGCGGTTGCTCGAATCGCGCCTCGATCAAAGCGCCGCCCCGGAAGTCGATGCCGAGGTTGAGGCCCAGCATCGCCGCCAGCACGATCGAAGCGATCATCGTCGAGATCGAGATGGCGTAAGCCAGCCGCCGCTGCGGCACGATCCGGAAATTCGGCCGGTCGGAGAATATGCGGAGAGGGATCAGGGCCACGATTTCGGGCTCCTCAGATCGGAAGCGCGGCGCGGCGCGGCCGGCGCCGGAGCCAGGTCACGACCATCAGCCGGGTCAGCCAGATCGCCGAGAACAGCGACGTCACGATGCCGATGGTCAGCGTCACGGAGAAACCGCGGATCGGCCCGGAACCCATGGCGAACAGAATGACCGCTGCAATCAGCGTCGTGAGCTGGCTGTCGATGATCGAGGAAAGCGCGCGCCGATAGCCGCCGTCGATGGCCGCAACGGACGACT
>DAINCG010000172.1:0-1173 GCA_036732525.1 Pseudomonadota bacterium
TGAGCCGGCGGCGCGGAAGCCCCTATGCTTCCGACCCGCACGACGATTCCCAGGGAAGGATAAGCCGGCATGGCGCGCGCGTTCGAAGGCATTCGGGTCATCGATTTCACCCAGGTTCTGGCAGGCCCGTTCTGCGCGGAGCAGCTCGCCCTTCTCGGGGCCGACGTCATCAAGATCGAGCAGCCGGCGAAGGACGGCCAGGCGGGCGGCGACCAGGGCCGGTCGATCATGTCCGACAACGATATCGGCAAGGCGGGCTTCTCGCCCTTGTTCGTCAGCGTCAACGCCGGCAAGCGCTCGATCGCGCTCGACCTGAAGGCGCCGGAAACGAAGCCGATCCTGGAGAAGCTGGTCAAGTCGGCGGACGTGATCGTGCAGAACTTCAAGGCCGGCGCGATGGACCGGCTGGGCTTCGGCTACGACTGGGCGAAGTCGATCAAGCCGGACATCGTGTACTGCTCGATCTCGGGCTACGGGCAGGAAGGACCCTATGCCGGGGCGCCGGCCTATGACGGCGCGATCCAGGCGGTCACGGGCATGATCGCGCTGACCGGCCACCCCGACAGCGGCCCGACCCGCGTCGGCTTCAACGTCGTCGACATGGCGACGGGCGTCACCGCCGCCTTCGCCGTCGCCTCCGCCCTGTTCCGTCGGGCGCAGACGGGCGAAGGCCAGCATCTCGACGTCGCCATGTTCGACGTGGCGCTGACCATGACGGCCCAGGCCTATGTCCGCTATGCGACGCTCGGCCTCGACCAGCCGCTGATGGGCAACTCCTCGCCGGCCCTCCTGCCGACGGCCGGCCTCTTCAAGACGGGCGACGGCGCAATCATGATCAGTGCTTTGACCGACGGTCACTGGCGCGGCATCTGCAACGCGATCGGCCGGACGGAGCTGATCGACGACCCGCGCTTCAAGGACACCGCCGCCCGCATGGCGAACGGCGACGCCGTCAAGCAGGTCATGGAAGACGGGCTCGCGTCCGCGGGCGCCTTCGAGTGGGAGAAGCGCCTCGCCAAGGCGGGCGTGCCCGCGGCGCCGCAGCTGCCGGTGCCGGAGGTGCTGAAACACCCGACGCTGGCGCATCGCGACGTGCTGCTGGAGTTCGAGGGCATGCCCGGCGTCGACCGCAAGCTGATGGGCATCGGCGCGGGCTTCAAGGCGAACGTCGAC
>DAINCG010000172.1:1216-7640 GCA_036732525.1 Pseudomonadota bacterium
CCCCTCAGAACGGCCCGCGAAAGACGACGAAGGCGCCGCCGGCGATCAGCGCGAACCCCACCATGTGGTTCAGGCTGATCGGCTCCTTCAGGTAAACGACGGAGAAGACGGCGAAGACGACCAGGGTGATCACCTCCTGGATCGTCTTCAGCTCCGCCGCGCTGTAGGCGCCGTGGCCGATCCGGTTCGCCGGCACGGCCAGGCAGTACTCGATGAGCGCGATGCCCCAGCTCGCCAATATCACGACGGCGAGCGGGGCCGTCTTGAACTTCAGATGCCCGTACCAGGCGAGCGTCATGAACAGATTCGAAGCGACGAGCAGCAGGATCGGCAGATAGAGCGCGGCCTTGAGCTGCATGCGGCATGTCTCCGGGAGCGGGAAGCCGGCACGGCGCCGGCCGCGCGGGACTCTATGCCGTCCGGGACCCGGCGTCTGCGGCCGTTTCGGCCAACTGCCGCTTGAATTCAATGGCGGCAAGCGCGAAGCCGCCATTCCCGCCGTCGATGAAGTGGACGTGGTCCGCCGACGCGAGGTCGAAGACCAGGCAGGTCATCAGCGCCGTGTCGGAGCGGTGCAGCCCATACGCGATGCGCCCGGCCGCGCGCTCGGACGCGAGGACCTCGGCGATGCCTTCGGCCTCCGCCGGCGTCACGTCGAGGACCATGCGGAGCATGCCGTCGAACTTCCGGAAATCGGTCTGCGCCAGCATCTCGCGCCGGTATTTCGGCGCGTCATAGGGGCCGACGCGGGTCTCGAAGCGTTGCGCCCAGGCCTGCAGAAGGGTCTGGGCGAGCAGCGGCAGGTATGTGGTCCAGAACTGCCTCCGGCCCGCGCGCGCCAGCGCCTCCAGCCGCAGGCCCGAAGGCGGCAGGCGAAAGCGCAGCGTCCGGTCGCTCGCTGGCGCGGCGCCCGACTCGTCCCCGCCCAGCACCGCCTGGATGCGACGTCGGAGGCCGGAAAGCACTTCGGTCTCGTCGCCCGCGACGCTCGCCGCCATCAGGGTCACCATAACGCCGCGCGTGGGCTCGAGCGGCTCCCACCGGCAGGATAGGCCTTCGACATCCGCCGGCGCGTCGATCGGCGCGATCCGATAGGGCGCGCCGTCGGTCTCGTCCTTCAGCAGCCGCTCGGCGAGCGCCACGCCGGGGCCGGCGAACATCGCAAGCCTGGCGCCCTGGCCAAGCGCATATTTGCGGACGCGCACGTCCCCGCCCTGCCGGCGCAGGTCGGACATCGGGAACGCTGCGGCGCGGAGGTCGAGGTCGAACGCGGTCGCGACCAGGCCGACGGTGCGCGCCAAAGCCTCCCGCGCGGCGGCTTCGACCGCCGGCGGGACGGCGAGGAAAGCGCCGTCGCCGCCGAAAACGTAAGGCGCGTCATTGCCGCCGGCGGCGTTCATCACCGCCATGATCGTCGCGGCGCCGGCCATGTTGACCTGCTTGTAGCGCCCTTCGGCGATCGCCTGGGTGGAGCCGACGACGTCCGACGCGAGCACGGTCCAGTCGTCCGGCAGCGGCGCGTAGGCCGCCAGGTCGCTGAACTCGGCGAAGTCCCGGAACGCCGACAGGTCGGCATAGAACCTGTCGGACGTCATCCACCCTCCTTCAGACCGGCCGTCTAGTTGACCGCCTGGATGTCCATGCCCTTCGCAACGGCGGGCCTAGCCATCATACGGTCGAACCACGCCTTGAGATTTGGATACTGCGCCCAATCAATGCCGACCCACTCCCACCGGCTGATCCAGCCGATGCAGGCGATGTCCGCGATGGAAAGTTCGTCGACGATGTATTCCCGTCCCTCCAGGCGCTTGTTCAACACGCCATAGAGCCGGTTGGTTTCGTCGGTGTAGCGCTTGATGCCGTAGGGCACCTCTTCCTTCGCGGCGCGGCGGAAATGGTGCGCCTGGCCCTGCATTGGGCCGAGGCCGCCCATCTGCCACATCAGCCACTCCAGCACCTGGATGCGCTTCCGGGGATCGGTCGGCAGGAGCGGGCTCTTCGCCTTTTCGGCGAGGTAGATCAGGATCGCGCCCGATTCGAAGACGCTGATCTCCTTGCCGTCCGGACCGTCGGTGTCGACGATGGCCGGAATGCGGTTGTTCGGGCTGATTTTCAGAAATTCCGGATTGAACTGCTCGTCCTTCGTGATGTTCACCGGATGAAATTCGTACGGCATGCCGAGCTCTTCCAGCATTACCGAGATCTTCTTACCGTTCGAGGTGTTCCAGCTGTAGAGATGGATCATCGGACGCTTCCCTTGTCTTGCGCTTCGGTCGATGGGCGGAGCATAGTCGCTCGCCCCGGCCCTTCGCGAGGGCGATTTCTGACTGACGGAGACCGGAGACGATGGCGCGGTCCGCCCCGCCCTCGCGGGAGGCCTATGGCCTGGCGCTCGCGCTGACCGGCTCCGTCGGCCTCGGCAGCGCGATCGGGATTTCCCGCATCGCCTATTTCGAAGGGGCCAACGGCCTCTCGATCGCCCTGCCGCGGGCTTGGCTGCTGGTCCTGCTGCTGCTGGTCTTCTGCGAGGCGACGGGCCGGCGCCTGACCCTGCCGCCGCGCGTCTGGCTGCACTGCCTCGGCGCGGGTGCCCTGATGGCCTATCTCTTTTACGGCAACATCGCGGCGGCGCAGTTCATCCCGGCCGGCGTCGCCGCATTGCTGTTCTTCATTTACCCGCCGCTGCCCACCCTGATCGCCGCGGCGCTCGATCGGCGGGCGCCCTCGGCGGCGAATCTCGCGGCGGCGCTGATCGCCTTCGCGGGCCTCGGGCTGATGCTCGGCGTCGAATTCGACGCGCTCGACCCGCGCGGGCTGGCGCTCGGGCTTGCGGCGGGCGTCGTCTGCGCCTTCCAGGTAACCTGGGTCGCCCGCGCCCTCTACCGGCAGGACCCGGTCGTCACCATGGCGCACATGGCGATCGTCGCCGCGTGCGCCCTGACCGGCGCGGCGCTCCTATCCGACGGACCGCCGATGCCGTCGGGCGGGGCCGGATGGACTGCGATGCTGGCGGCGGCCGCGCTGCAGGCCTGCTCGATCCCGCTGCTCTACGTGGCGCTGCCGATCATCGGGCCGGAACGCAGCGGCGTCATGAACAATGTCCAGCCCGTCGCCACGATCCTGGCGGCATATCTGCTGCTCGGCGAGACGCTTCGGACCGAGCAGTTCCTCGGCGCGGCGATGATCCTGGGCGGCATTCTGCTGATGCAGCGCGCCGCGCGGAGCGAACGGCTCGCACGCGAAACCGCGGCGCGCGATCATATGGCTAACGAGCGCTGAACGATAATTTCGAGCCTTGCATTTTTTCGCCTTAGGCGGACCGCAAGCGGGTCTGGCGCACTATCCCGGCTCAACCTGGAGCCGCCATGTTCGCCCGCAACGCCGCCCTCGCCTGCCTCGCCGTCGCCGCGCTTGTCACGACGACGGCCGCGGCCGCCGACCTGCCGACGCTGTCGCTGCTCGACGGCGCGGCGCGTGAGACCGACCGTGACCTCGTCGTCGTCGCCCGGCTGTCCGCGCCGGCGCGACATCCGGTGCTCGCGACCATCCATATCGCCGGCGGCAACGCCGCCGCGGGCCGCGACTACCTGCCGCCCGCCCCACAGCTCGTAATGCTGCCCGGCGAGACCGAAGCGCAGATCGTGCTGTCGCTCCGCGACGACCGGCAGGCGGAAGGCGACGAGACCGCGATTCTGGCGCTTGGCCGGGTCGAGGGCGCGCGAGTCGCGCGCGGCCGCGCGGCCGCGCTCATCCGCGACGACGAAGCGGTCGCCACGCCGGCCGCGATCAGGCGCCCGGCCACGCCCGAGGCTGAGCCCAGGCCCGTGCTCGGTCCGCTCGCGACGCACGACGGCCGCATCGTCGAGGCGTCCGGCGCGCCGGCACGCCTCAACGGCGTCAATTGGTTCGGGCTGGAGACGCCGAACTTCGCGCCGCATGGCATCTGGAAGCGCGACTGGCGCGGCATGATGCGCCAGATGCGCGAGCTTGGCTTCAACGTGATCCGGCTGCCGTTCTCGAACGAGCTGCTGCGCGGGCGGGACGTGCCCAACGGCGTCGACTTCCACAAGAACAGCGATCTGAAGGGGCTGACCGGCCTCCAGATCATGGACAAGGTCGTCTCCTACGCCGGCGTGATCGGCATGCGGATCATCCTGGACAATCACCGCATCACCGCGGGCCACGGCGCCGAAGCCTCCGGCGTCTGGCATTCGCGCGCTTTCTCGGAAGACCGTTGGATCGCCGACTGGCGCGCCGTCGCGCGGCGCTACCGGGGCATGCCGGCCGTGATCGGCGCCGACTTGTTCAACGAACCGCACGGCCCCGCCCGCTGGGGCGGCGGCGGCGCGAACGACTGGCGTCGCGCGGCGGAGCGCGCCGGCAATGCGGTCCTGGAAGAAAGCCCGAACTGGCTGATCTTCGTCGAGGGCGTCGCCCAGGCGGGCGGCAGCCACTATTGGGACGGCGGCAATCTCGCCGAAGCGGGCCGCGAACCGGTGCGGCTCGCCGTTCCCGGCCGCCTGGTCTATTCGACCCACGTCTACCCGGCCTCCGTCTACGCGCAGCCCTGGCTGCAGGGCCGGAACTTCGCCGCGAACCTGCCCCAGGTGTGGCGCCGCCACTGGGCATATCTGTTCGAGCAGCGCCATGCGCCCGTGCTGATCGGCGAGTTCGGCTCGCATCTGCAGACGCCGGGCGACCGCGCCTGGATGCACGCGTTGGCGCGTTTCCTGGCGGAGCCGGTGCGCGACGGCCGGGTCGCCTGGACCTACTGGTCTTGGAACCCGAACTCGGGCGACACCGGCGGCATTCTCCAGGACGACTGGGAAACGCCCCACGGCGCCAAGCTGGCTGCGATCGCCCCGCTGTTCCCGAGGCCCGGCGCGCCGGGCGGGGTGATCGCGGCGGCGACGGGCGCCCGCGCCAATCCCGGCTGAGCGGTCCGGGCGCGCGTTTCCGCGCCGCAAAAAATTGCGCCGAAACAACGGTGACGGTTTGGTCCGGAGGCGAACCGTGCTATCGAGTGACGAAGTGCGCCGACGCGGCGTGAGCGCGCCCCTGGGCGACGATGGAATACGCTTTTTAATCGAGGGGGCAGTCGCCGATGCGGGCGGTCGTTCTGACAGAACATGGCGGCATGGACAAGCTGGTCCTGAGGTCCGACTACCCGGACCCGAAGGCTGGCGAGGGGCAGGTCGTCGTCAAGGTCGGGGCTTGTTCGCTCAACTACCATGACGTCTTTACCCGCAACGGCATGCCCGGCATCAAGGTGCCGGTGCCGGTCATCATCGGCCTGGACGTCGCCGGCACGGTCGCGGAGATCGGCCCGGGCGTGGAAGGCTGGTCGGTCGGCGACCGCGTCCTGATCAACCCGCTCGACCTGAAGCGCGGACTGACCGGCGAGATGTTCGACGGCGGTCTCGCGGAATATTTCCTTGCCAACGCCGAACAGCTGATCCCGATGCCGGACGGCGTGAGCTTCGCCCAGGCGGCGGCGCTGCCGGTCGCCTACGGCACCGCGCATCGGATGATGTTCACCAATGGCGGAATCAAGGCCGGCGACAAGGTCCTCGTGCTGGGCGCTTCGGGCGGCGTCGGCACCTGCTGCGTGATCCTGGCGAAGATGGCGGGCTGCGAAGTCGTCGTCGGCGCGTCCAGCGAACAGAAGATCGAGCGGCTGAAGGAACTTGGCGCCGACTGGGGCATTAACTACGTAGAAAAAGCGTTTGAGAAGGAGATCTTCGCCCACTACGGCAAGCCGCATCGCCGATCGTTCGACGGCGGCGTCGATGTCGTCGTCAACTTTACGGGCGGCGAGACGTGGGTGCCGTCGCTTCGCGCGCTGAAGCGCGGCGGAAAGTTGCTGACCTGCGGCGCGACCGCGGGCTACGACCCGAAGACCGACATTCGCTACATCTGGACGTTCGAGTTGAAACTGCTCGGCTCGAACTCCTGGACCGTCGATGATTTGACATCGTTGATGGACATGATTCAGGACGGGCGGATGACGCCGCCCATCGACCGCATATATCCATTGGAGGAGGCGCAGGAAGCGCTTCGGGTGATCGAAGATCGCGAGGTTTTCGGCAAGGTGATCGTCCAGCCATGAAGAACGCCAATCCCCGCCTGCTTATCGTGGCGGCCGCCATCGCATTCGCATGGCCGGCGCTCGCTGCGCCTGAGCCGATCAGCGCCGAAAGCTCCGCCGTCGAGCCGCCGGGCCCGCCGATCGCGCTCGCGCCCTCGGCCGACCCGGAAGCGCCCCGGCCCGAACCCGCTGCGCCGCCGACCATCACGGCCCAGCCCTTCGGCTTCGCCGCCAAGGTGCTTGAGGCGCTGGAGACGACCGCGCCCCTGTCCGCAGGCAACGCCGGCGAGCCGATCGCCGCGTCCGTTCGCCTGTTCTACGAAGGCCGCGGCTTCC
>DAINCG010000172.1:7687-9393 GCA_036732525.1 Pseudomonadota bacterium
TGCCGAAGGCGCAGGGGCTGTTGAACGCCGTTAAGGCGGTCTACGAGGACGGTCTCGAACCGTCTGACTACATCACGCCCGGCGTGCAGGCGCTCTTCACCGCCCGCGACGAAGACAGCCTCGCCCGGCTTGAGGCGGAATTGACCTGGGCGATGGTCCGGGTCGCGAGCGACCTCAAATCCGGCCGCACCGTGCCGAACGAGGTCGATCCAGAGCTCTTCGTGCATCCTCACAACATCAATCCTGCCGTCGTGCTGAGCCAGGCGGCGGCGGTCAACGACATCGAGCAGCTTGTCGCCCGCCACGCGCCGCAGGGCGCCGACTACAAGAACCTGAAAGCCGCGCTGAAGCGCTATCGCGAGATCGCGCGCCTCGGCGGTTGGACCGAGATGTCGGACGGCCGCATCCTGCGCCCCGGCTATCGCGACCATCGGGTCCAGGACCTGAAGCGCGTCCTGGCCGAGCGCGGCGAAGCGGTGACGGCGGACAACAACCACTACGACGCCGCCCTGATTGACGCCGTCCGCGCCTTCCAGCGCCGCCACGGCCTGGGCGCCGACGGGGCGTTCGGCCCGCAGACGCTCGGCGAGCTCAACACGTCGGTCGAGCGCCGGATCGAGCAGATCAAGATCAACATGGAGCGGTGGCGCTGGATGCCGGCCAACCTCGGCCAGCGTTACGCCATGGTCAATCTGGCCGACTATCGCCTGGAGGTCGTTTTCGACGGCGAGCCGGTCTACGAGAGCCGCGTCGTCATCGGCACGAACGTCGATCGGACGCCTGTGTTCAGCGACGTCATGACCTACATGGTCATCAACCCCTATTGGAACATTCCGCCGAGCATCGCGCGCGACGAGATGCTGCCGCAGTTGCGCAAGGACCCCTATGCGCTCGCGCGGCGCGGCATCCGCGTCTTCTCCAGCTGGGGCTCCGGCGCCAGCGAAATCGATCCCGGCATGATCGACTGGAACATGGTCTCCAGGGCCGGCTTCCCGTTCAAGCTGCGGCAGGACCCGGGCAACGGCAATGCGCTCGGCCGCGTCAAGTTCATGTTCCCGAACCAGTTCAACATCTACCTGCACGACACGCCGTCAAAGTCGCTGTTCAACCGCACCGTCCGGGCGTTCAGCCATGGCTGCATCCGGGTCGAAGAGCCGTTCCGGCTGGCCAAGCTGCTGTTGCGCGACGATCCGCGCTGGTCCGAAGAACGGTTCGACCGCGAACTGGCGAGCCGCCAGCGCCGCGTGATCAGCCTGCCGACGCCGATCAACGTGCACTTGACCTATCTGACGGCCTGGGTGGACGCCGACGGCATCGTGCATTTCCGGGACGACATCTACGGGCGCGACAAGCGCCTGACGGCGGCGCTCGACGCCAGCCGCCAGACGCCGATGGCGCCGCCGCCCCTGACGTCCGACTCCCGCTGATCCGGGACGCCGCGGCCGGTTCAGAGAATTCTCGCGAGTTCCGTTAAATCCGCCTTCGGCGGTCCGCATGTAATTTCCCTTCGCCTGTACCGGGATTGGGGGGACGGCGCGGACCGATGGGCGGACATCCGATCGAACTTGTGGCGTTCCTGGCGACGATTGCCGCTTTGGGCGTCGCGATCGGCTCCACGCGTCGTCCGCGCCGTCGCTATGCCGGGCGGGAACGTATGCGCCGATCGCGGCATATCGGCTGCGCCAGCCACGACAGCCTTGGCGGTT
>DAINCG010000173.1:0-5992 GCA_036732525.1 Pseudomonadota bacterium
GGCCATGGCGATCGTCAGCGCCGACGCCAGCTTCGCCCGCCGCAAACCCGATGTCGCCGCGCGCTGGTTCGCCGCCTCGCCCGCCGCGGCCAACTCGGCATGGACGCCCGCGAGCGCGGCGTCCGGCCCCTCGTTCAGGAGCAGCGCCAGCGTCTCCGGCGCCGTCCGCGCCGCACGGCAGAGGAACGGGCTGCCGTCGAAAACGCCCTCCAGGAACTCCCGCCCGGTCGCGCGGGCGACGACGGAACGGACCGCGTCCGCGGCCGGACCGCCTTGCAGCGCTTCCAGCGTGTCATTGGCGCGAACGCCGTCGAAGGCCTTCGGCGACGTCTCGATAAGGTCTAGGAACAGCATGGCAGGCAGGATAATACCAATCCTTGGACGGACGCGCGCCCGGCGGAATTGCGGCGTGTGACCCGCGGCTGCGCCGAACGTGGAAGGGCTGGACTGCGCCAAGGTGCCGAAACGATTCTTCGCCTGGACAATGCGGGGGCTGCTCGCGGCGGCGGCCCTTGCGGTCGTGGCGGGCGTGATCGTCGCCGGACGGCTGAGCCAGGGCCCGATCGACCTCGCCTTTCTTAAGCCGCGCCTGGAACATGCGCTCGGCAAGACGCTTGGCGTGTCCGCCGAGGTGGGAACCGTGGCGCTGGACGCGCGCGACGGCCGCGTCCTGCTGTCGGCGAGCGACCTCCATGCGGTTGGCGATATGGGCGAAACGATCGGGCGCGCCGCCCGCGTCAACCTTGGCCTGGATCTGCGCGCCCTGATGAATGGCGAAGTCGCGCCTGACCGCCTGGAAATCTTCGGCGCGCGGGTGCAGGCGACGCGCGACCCTGACGGCGCGCTGTCGCTGCGCGTGGCGCCGGTCGGCGACGCGGCGGCGAGCGGCGACCTCGAAACCTCCGCCCCGGACATACTGTCGCTTGCGCGCGAGTGGATGGCGGGCGACCGCGCCGTCGCCCGCCTGCCCGACATCCGCCTCGCCGCCGCGGAATTGAGCGTCGTCGACGGATCGAGCGGCGACCTGCTCTGGCGCGGCGAAGCCGACGCCACCTTGCAGGTTTGGCCCGACCGGGCCGCCGTACTCGCCGCGATCGGCTTCGACGATAACCGCGCGGCGCCCAGACTTCAGATGTCCGCCGCGCTCCGTCGCGGCGACGGCGGGGCAGCGAGCGCCAGGCTTGCGCATGCCGACCTTGCGGCCATGGGGCGGGTCGCCCGATTGTTCGGCCTCGATCTGCCGCCGATCGAAGGCCGTGTCGACGGCGCCGCGAGCCTGGAATTTGGCCCAAGCCTGCAGCCGACGATCGCACAATCGACGCTACGGCTGACGTCGTTCGATCTGGCGCTGCCGGACGGCGCGCGGCTCGCGCTCGAACATGGCGAAGCGGAGGCGGAGTTCGACTTCGCCAGCGCGCGTCTCGTGCTCAGCGGCCTGCGCCTCGGTCCGGAAGGCGCCGGCTTCGTCGGCGCCGGCGACGTGCGCTTCGATGGCAACGCCGCACATGCCAGCGGCCGAATCGACCACGCCGATATCGCATATCTCGCCGCCCTGATCGGCAATGCCGATGCGCTCCGCGGGATCGACGCGGCCTTGAGCGGCGATGTCGACGCCTCGTTCGCCTTCGGGCGCATCGGCGCCGTCGAAGCCAGGCTTCGCGCCCGCGCCGACATCGACCGGCCGGACCTGTTCTATAACCCGCTGGAGGTGCGCGACGCCGTCGCGTTCATGCGGTTCGACGCCGGCGTCGGCGATGTCGCCATAAAGGGCGTCAACCTGACGCTCGACGGCATCGCGGTCGCGGGCGAAGCTGCGGCGCAGATCGCCGACGACGGAACGTTGGACACGCTGGACGCAAAGGTGCGCGTCGGCGAGTTGCCGGCGGAGCGTCTGGCGCGGATCTGGCCGCGGGCGTTCTCGACCGGCGGCCGCGCCTGGGTCGCCCGGAACCTGACGGCCGGCCGCATCACCGGCGCGGACGCCAAGATCGAAAAGGCGTCCGGCGCGCCGATCGCCGCGTCGGGCGAGTTCGCGGCCGAAGACCTGACCGTGCGTTACTGGGACCCGATGCCGCTTGCGACCGGCGTCGCCGGCGTCGGCCGCTTCGCGGGCGACGAATTGGTCATCGACGTCAGCCGCGGCGCATCCAGCGGGTTGACGACCGACGACGTCAAGATCCGCTTCACCGACCTAGGCCAGCCGCGTGAGACCCTGTCGATCGATGGCGCGATCGCCGGAAGCGCGCCTGACCTGCTTGCCGTTCTCAATCGCAAGCCGCTGCAATATGCGGATTGGCTGGGCGTCGAACCCGCGGCGACCCGGGGCAAGGTCGATGGCCGCGTGCGTTTGAAGTTCCCCCTCATCGACGAGCTTTCCGTCGACGATATCGACATCCAGGCGTCAGGCGCGGTCGCCGAGGCATTTCTGCCCAAGGCCGTCGCGGGCTGGGATCTCGATGCCGACCGCCTCAAGGTCGATGTGGACATGAAGCGCCTGGCCGTCGACGGCGAAGGCCGGTTGCTGAAGGAGCCGATCCGTTTCGCCGGCGCGCTGCAATTCGCGCCCGGGCCGGAGCGCGCGCGGTTCAAGGGCGACTGGCGCCTGACCCGCACCGTCCGGCAGGAGCTTGGCATCGGCGCGCCGGCGGTGCGCCGGCGGTTGACCGGCGTGACGCCTGCCGCCTTCGATGTTCGCATTCTGGAGAACGATCGCTACGAGATCGACGTCGACGCCGACCTGACGGCCGCAACGCTGCTGGCGCAGGAAATCGGCTGGCTGAAGCCAAAGGGCGCCCCCGCCCGCGTCGCCGGGCGCGCGATCCTGCAGGGCCGCAAACCGGTCCGGATCGAGCAGATCCGCCTGACCGCGGACGACTTCCGCCTCGACGCCGACGTCGACTTCGATCTTGCCGACCAGTCCCTGCGCCGCGTGGCGGTCCGGCGATTGAAGGGCGCCGGGCACGATCTGACCGCCGACGTCGTGCTGGAAGGTCCGGCGGACATGATCGTGATCTCCGGCGCGGCGGCCGACCTTCGGCCGCTGCTCGAACTGGAAGAAGAGCCGAACGCCAAGAACGCGCCGCCCAAGCCCCCCGATCCACGGCGGCGACGTTTCGAAATCGATCTGGCGGAAGCCCGGCTCTCCAAGCGCCTGAGGCTCGGCGATCTGACGGCGCGCTTCACGATCAAGGACGGATGGCCGGAAACCATCGACGCCCGCGCCCGGTATCAGGGCGGCCAGCTGACAGTCGGCAAGGATCCCGAAAACGCGGATTGGCTGCGCGCGGACATTTCCGATTTCGGCCAACTTCTCGCCGCCAGCGGCGCGATCGACGGCGTCCGTGGCGAAGGCGCGACTCTCTACGCGCGCAATCGCGCCGATGCAGGCTTCGATCTCACTTTCGAAGCGGAAGACTTCATCGTCTCGCGCGCCGGGTTGGCCGATCTGCTCGGCGGCAGCTCGACCGGACTGGTCGACACCTTCGCCGGAAAGCAGGGCATCCGCTTCGACGACCTTGATCTTTCAGGCGCCTTCGCCAACGGCGCGCTCCGCATCGCGAAGGGCAGCCTGCGCGGCACGGCGATCGGCGTGACGGCGAAAGGCGACGTCGACATCGGGCGGCGGAACTTCGACGTCGTCGGGGCGATAACCCCCGTTTATGGCGTGTCCCGGATGCTGAGCGCCATTCCGCTGCTCGGCGACATCCTGACCGGGACGGACGGCGCCGGCCTCTTCGCGGCGCAGTATCGCGCCTTCGGATCATTTGAGGATCCGAAGCTCAAGGTCGACAGACTCTCGGCGCTCGCGCCCGGGATCCTGCGCCAAGCATTGCCAGCGCCGAAACGGTCCGGCGATACGCCGGTCCTGCAGCCGCCGGGACCGCCGCCGAACGACCGTTGAAGCAAGTTGCGGGCGACGCCGAGGTCGATTCCGCATACACTAGCAAAGCCCCGCCACCGGAGAGACCCGGACATGCCTGACAGCGTCATCACGAACTCCCCAATCGTCGCCGCATACCGCGAACGCACCCCGGGATCCGAAGCCCTGGCGCGCCGGGCGCGCGACGTCTTTCCAAGCGGCCTGACGCACGACAGCCGGCATCTGGAGCCCTATGCCGTCTATATCGACCACGCGGACGGTCCCAGGAAATGGGACGTCGACGGCAACGAGTATGTCGACTACTTCGGCGGTCACGGCGCGCTCATTCTCGGCCACAATCACCCGGTCGTCGCCGAGGCCGTGAACGCGGCCTATGCCAAAGGCACGCATTTCGGCGCGAGCCATCAGCTCGAGGTCGAGTGGGCCGAGCAGATCCGCGGCATGGTTCCCTGCGCGGAGAAGGTCCGTTTCACGTCTTCCGGAACGGAGGCGACGCTGATGGCGGTTCGCCTCGCCCGCGCCTATACGGGCCGGCCGAAGATCATCCGCTTCCGCACGCACTTTCATGGCTGGAACGACCACATGGCGCCCGGCCAGGCGAACCATTTCGACGGCACCGCGACCACGGGCGTACTGGATGGCGTGGCGTCCGGCGTCTGCCTGGTCGATCCGAACGACATCGCCGGCGTCGAGGCCGCGCTGGCGGGCGGCGACATCGCGGCCGTCATCCTGGAGCCGACCGGTTCCTCGACGGGCATGATCCCGACCGCCCCCGGCTTCCTGGAGGCGCTGCGCGAGGCGACGGCGGCGGCCGGCGCGCTCCTGATATTCGACGAAGTGGTGACCGGCTTCCGCGTGGCGCCGGGCGGCGCGCAGGAAGCGGTCGGCGTGACGCCGGATCTCGCCACCTTCGCCAAGATCGTCGCGGGCGGCCTGCCCGCCGGCTGCGTCACGGGCAAGGCGGACATCTTCGACCTGCTCGACTTCGAGAAGGCGCGCGAACGCGGCTTCGAGAAGATCGGCCACCAGGGCACATATAACGCCAACCCGGTCGCCGCGGCCGCCGGGATCGCCGCGCTGAAGCTGATCGCGGCCGGCGGCGTCTGCGACAAGGCCAACGCCTATGGCGACAGGATGCGCGCCGTGCTGAACGACGCGATCCGCGAAGCCGGGCTGCCCTGGGCGGCCTATGGCGAGCACTCGGCGGTGCACATTTTCACGAATCCGGAAGGCCGGGAGGGCATATCGCCCGACAGCTTCGATCCGCTCGCCCTGCCCTTCATGGAGCTCAAGGCGAACGCGCCGGGCGTCGTCCACAAGCTGCGCCTCGCGATGCTGCTGAACGGCGTCGACTTCACCGGGTGGCCGGGCGGCACGATCTCCGCCGCGCACGGCGAGCGCGAGCTGGCCGAGACGGACGCCGCCTTCCGCGCCACGCTCGGCATGCTGAAGGCCGAAGGGCTCGTCTGACCGGATGGCGCCGCCACGTTTCGACGTCGCCATCGTCGGCGCCGGCATGGCCGGCGCCAGCGCGGCCTACTTCCTGGCGCGGGATCGCAGCGTCGTCATCCTGGAGGGCGAGGCGCAGCCGGGCTACCACACCACCGGGCGGTCGGCCGCGCTTTATACCCAGGCCTACGGCAACGCGCCCATCCGGGCGCTGACGGTGGCGTCGAAGCCCTTCTTCGACGCCCCGCCCGAAGGCTTCGCTGACGCGCCGCTGCTGACGCCGAGAGGCGCGCTCGTCATCGCCCGAAAGGACCAGCGCGAAACGCTGCTGCGCGAAGCGGCGGAAGCCCAGCGGCTTGCGCCGCGCGTGCGCGTGATCGACGCCGAGGAGGCATGCGCCCTTTCTCCCTCCCTGCGCCCCGACTACGTCGCGGCGGGCTCCTTTGAACCCGACGCCATGGACATGGACGTGAACGCGATCCTGCAAGGCTTCCTCCGGGGCGCCCGGCGGCATGGCGCCGAGCTCTGGACGGATGCGGCGGTCACGGACATGGCGGAGAAGAACGCCGGCTGGCGCCTGGAAACCGCGCGCGGCCCGGTCGATGCGGAGATCGTCGTGAACGCGGCCGGCGCCTGGGCGGAGACGCTGGCGGCGATGGCCGG
>DAINCG010000173.1:6002-9389 GCA_036732525.1 Pseudomonadota bacterium
CGCCCGCATCCGGATCACGCCGAAACGCCGGACGGCCTTCCTCTTCCGGCCGCCGACGCCAGCGGTTCCGGGCCTCGACGCCGCGCCGATGACGATCGACGTCGACGAGAAGTTCTACTTCAAGCCGGACGCCGGCCTGATCCTTGGGTCGCCGGCCGACGAAACGCCGACCGTCGCCCAGGACGCGCAGCCGGAAGAATGGGACGTCGCCGTCGGCGTCGAACGCATTCAGGCGGCCGCCGACCTGCCCGTTCGCCGCATCGAGAAGAGTTGGGCGGGCCTGCGTTCGTTCGCGGACGACAAGACGCCGGTCCTCGGCTTCGACGAAGATCGGCCGGGCTTTTTCTGGCTGGCCGGTCAGGGCGGCTACGGCATCCAGACGGCGCCGGCGATGGGAGCGCTCGCCCGATCGGAAATCGCCGGGGAGCCGATGGCCGATGCGCTGGCCGCGGTCGGCTTCGATCCAGCCCTTCTCGCGCCGGGCCGGTTCGCGACCTGACAGGTCGTCAAGCTTCGGAGGTCAAGACCAGATGATGCTGACGATCTCTTCGAACGGAAGACGCGCGGGCGCGATCGGACGCGCGCCGTCGAGGTAACCGATGCCGACCCCGACGGTAATGCGCTCATTGTCCGCGAGGCCCAGGAACGCGCCCAGAAACGATTCCAGCCCGAAAAAGTCGCCGACGATACAGGTATCGAGGCCAAAGGCGCCGGCGGCCAGGCAGACATTGGCGACGAAACCGCCATGACCGATCAGACCGAGTACGTCGTGGCCCTTCGGCATGGTGAAGATCGCGCCGACCGGAGCCTCATAGAACCGCAGGCCGCTCCGGCGCAGCATGCCGGCCTCCCTGGAGTCGCGCGCGATTCCCTCCGCCCACTGACCCGGCCGCCCGGCAAGGGCCGCCTCTCCGGCCGACGCCGCGTTCACCAGATCCGCAAGCGGCTCGCCGGCGTAGACATAGGCGCGCCATGGTTGATCGTTGGCGGCGCTGGGCGCCCTTGCCGCATTGCGGAAAATGCTTTCGATCGTCGATCTGGGGGGCGTCCTGAGCCCGAATGTTCGTACGGTTCGACGCGCGGTCATCGCGTCAAGGACATGCATTCCGGCGAAGCCCCCCTCGATTCCGGCTATTCTGTCTCGGCAGAATTTCAGTAACCACTATGGATTTCAACCATGGCGCACGTCAAGGCGGTCTTCTGGGATTTTGGCGGCGTTATCACGTCGAGTCCGTTCGAGGCCTTCGCCCGATATGAAGCCGCGGCGGGACTGCCGCCCGGCCTCATCCGTCAAGTCAATAGCCGCAACCCAGACACGAACGCGTGGGCGCGGTTTGAGCGGAGCGAAATCGACCGGACGGCGTTCTGCGCGGCGTTCGAGGCTGAAGCGGCGGCCCTCGGGCACAGCGTTTCGGGCGCCGCCGTCCTGCAGTGCCTGCGCGCCGCGTCCGGTCATGGTGCACGCCCTTGAGAGATTGCGGCCGCGCCTGCCGATCGCCTGCCTCACCAACAACGTCGCCCGCATGCCCCGCCCGCCTGAAGTCGAGGCTGAGATCGAGCGGATCATGGGGCTGTTTCACCATGTGATCGAAAGCAGCAAGGTCGGCGCCAGGAAGCCGGAAGCCGCCTTTTATCGTCTGGCGCTGGAGGCGGTCGGCGTCGCGGCGGAGGACGTGGTCTTCCTCGACGACCTCGGCGTCAATCTGAAGGGCGCCAAGGCGCTCGGCATGACGACGATCAAGGTGGTGGAACCGGAGCCGGCGCTGGAGACCCTAAGCGCGCTCGTCGGGATCGATCTGCTCGCCGACGCTTGACGGATCGCCGGCAAAAGCAATGATCGCCCCTCCCGCGAAGAGGTAGAAAATCTATGGACAGCGCCCCCGCCCAGCCGACCCTCGACGCCGAGGACGAACGGCAGATTCTCGATGCGATCGACAAGTTTCTCGACCGCGACGTCCGCCCCTACGTCATGGCGCTGGAGCACGCCGACGAGTATCCAGCGGACATGGTCGAAGGCATGAAGGCGCTCGGCCTGTTCGGGGCGATCATCCCGGCCGAATATGGCGGCCTCGGCCTGCCGACGACCACCTATGCAAAGATCGTCGAACAGGTGTCGGAAGTCTGGATGTCGCTCTCCGGCATCTTCAATTCCCATCTGATCATGTCGTCCGCCGTGATCCGGCACGGTACGGAAGATCAGAAGCGCGAATGGCTGCCGAAATTCGCGACCGGCGAAATCCGCGGCGGCCTCGCGTTGACGGAGCCCAATTGCGGCACCGACCTGCAGGCGATCCGCACGGTCGCCAAGCGTGACGGCGACGACTATGTGGTCAATGGCACGAAAACCTGGATTTCGAACGGCATCCACGGCTCCGTCTTCGCGCTGCTGGTCAAGACGGACCCGGCCGCCCAGCCGCGCCATGCCGGCACCAGCCTGTTCCTGGCCGAGAAAGGACCCGGCTTCAGCGTCTCTCGCAAGCTGGAGAAGCTTGGCTACAAGGGCATCGATTCCGCCGAACTGGTGTTCGAGGACTTTCGCATCCCGGCCGACCGGCTGATCGGAGGCAAGGAGGGCTACGGCCTGCGTCACGCCCTCGGCGGCTTGGAGCTTGGCCGCATCAACGTCGCCGCCCGCGGCGTCGGCGTCGCGTCGGCCGCGATGAAGGAAGCGGTCAAGTACAGCCAGCAGCGCGAGACGTTCGGCAAGCCGATCTGCCAGCACCAGGCGATCCAGATCAAGCTCGCCGACATGGCGACCAACGTGGAAGCCGCGCGCCACCTGACCCGCGCGGCGGCCGAAGCCTTCGACCGCGGCGAACGCTGCGACATGGAGGCCGGCATGGCGAAGCTGTTCGCGACGGAGGCGGCGCTGACCAACTCGATGGAGGCGATGCGCGTTCACGGCGGCTATGGCTCTTCGAAGGAGTTCCCGGTCGAGCGCTTCTACCGGGACGCTCCCCTCCTCACCATCGGCGAAGGCACGAACGAATTGCAACGCATCCTGATCGCACGCCAACTGGTCGAGCGGAACCCGATCTGATGGCGGACCTTCGCCGGCCGCTCGAAGGCGTGCGCGTCATCGCGGTCGAACAATACGGCGCCGGGCCGCACGGCACGCTGCAGCTCGCCGATCTCGGCGCGGAGATCGTGAAGGTCGAGAACGCGGCGGACGGCGGCGACGTCGGCCGCCACGTCCGCCACGCGAACGAACGGCTGCCCAAGGGCGACAGCCTGTTCTTCCAGTCGTTCAACCGGAACAAGCGCTCGGTCGTCCTGAATCTCAAGACGCCCGAGGGGCAGACGGCGCTGCGGCGCCTCGCGGCGACGGCGGACGCCGGATTCAGCAATCTGCGCGGCGACATTCCCGCGAAGCTCGGCCTGACCTAC
>DAINCG010000174.1:0-8850 GCA_036732525.1 Pseudomonadota bacterium
CGCATCGCTGATATCGTTTCCTCAAAGAAACAATCTGTTTTCTGTCCTACCCCTAATGCTAACGGATGGAAACACTATCTTCGCTCTATCGAAACGCCGAACCGCATGAAGGGATATGGGCGATGACCAAGGTGCTGGTGCTTTACTATTCGAGCTACGGCCATGTCGAAACGATGGCCGAGGCCGTCGCCGAAGGCGCGCGCAGCGTCGACGGCGTCCAGGTCGATCTCAAGCGGGTCCCCGAACTGATGGACGACGAGACGGCCAAGAAGGCGGGCGTCAAGCTCGACCAGAAGGCGCCGGTCGCGGAGCCGGGCGACCTCGCGGACTACGACGCGATCATCTTCGGCACGCCGACGCGCTTCGGCAACATGGCGGCGCAGATGCGCAACTTCCTTGACCGCACCGGCGGGCTCTGGGCGCAGGGCAAGCTGGTCGGCAAGGTCGGCAGCGTCTTCGTTTCGACCGGGACGGGCGGCGGCAACGAGACGACGGCGACGACCTTTCACGTGACGCTGATGCACCACGGCATGGTCATCGTCGGCCTGCCCTACGCGGCCGAGGACCTCGCCAAGATCGATGAGGTCAAGGGCGGGTCCCCCTACGGCGCCGGCACCATCGCGGGCGGCGACGGCAGCCGGACGCCGAGCGACCGGGAACTCGGCCTCGCCCGCTTCCAGGGCGCCCACGTCGCGAAGATCGCGGCCAAGCTGGCGGCCTAGCGCCAGGCCAGTCACAATGGCGCCTCCGACCGAAAACGGAGGCGCCGTCATGACCGAACCCAAGACCCTCGCCGTCGCCGGCGCCAGCGGCCTTGCCGGATCGCATATCGTGCGGGAGGCGCTGGCGCGCGGCTACCGCGTCAACGGCACGCTCCGCGACAAGGACGCGCCGGCGAAGGCGCCCTGGCTGATGAAATTGCCGGGCGCGGCGGAGCGGTTGACGCTGTTCAGCGCCGACATGGCGCGGTCGGACGATTTCGACGCGCCGCTCCAGGGCGCCGACGGCGTCTTCATCGCCTGCCTGATCCCGGTTTACGCGGCCCCCGACGGCACGCCGGCGCGGGAGTTGGACGACGCCCGCGGCTATGCCGAGATCATCCAGCCCACGGTCGACGGCTGCCTCAACATCATGCGGGCGGCGGCGCGACAAGGGGTCAAAACCGTCGTCATCTGCAGCAGCACCAGTTCGACCAACCCGGTCCCGCCGGCGCCGGTCAAGAACGAAGTCGACCACTGGTCGGACGAAGCGGAGCAGTGCGCGGCGAAGAAGTACACGTCAGCCACGAAGACGGTGATGGAGAAGGCGGCGATGGCGTTCGCGGCCGAACACGGCATGCGCCTCGCCATCCTGCTGCCGACGGGCATGTTCGGCCCCGTCAACCTGCCGGAGCAGATGGAGACCAATCCGCATGTCTGGCTGAAGCGGCTGATCGACGGCGGCCCGCCGCGCCATGAGAAGACGCCCAACGATTCGACCTCGATGATCCATCTGCACGACCTGGCCGCCCTGTTCCTCGCCGCCTACGAGGACCCGACGGCCAGCGGCCGCTATTTCGGCGTGCGCGACAGCTGGCATTGGCAGGACATCTACGCCGAACTCCAGAAGACTCTGCCGGACATGCAGATGCCGGCGCCGATCGACGGGCCGCCCGCGCCGCCGACCGGCTTCGACTTCACGCGCCGCGACAGCCTTGGCGTGCCTGTCCGGGACATCCCGACCATCCTGCGCCAGACCGTGGACTGGATTCGCTCCGACCCGTTTCGGTGAGCGCCGTCACTGGCGCCGAAGCGGATCGGCGCAAAATCTCATGGCAGACGCAATGGAGATTTCAGTGATGAGCGAAACCTACATCTCGAACGACGTCCGCACCCCCGAAACGATCGGCGCAGCGGCGCGCGGCGTTTCAATGCAGGACATGATTGTCGGGAGCTACAGGAGCGCCGCGTCGGACGCGAGTCGCCCGCCGGTGACCGGCCGTGCGCCCAGCTCGAATGGCGGCGAACACTAGTAGGCCCTACAGCTTCCACCCGACGAAATCACCGGCCGAAAGCGCGCCCGGCCATTCCCCACGGACGATTCGGCGCCTATAACCCTTCGCCGAACGGCCGGGCTCGCTGGCCGCACGATCCGGTGGAGATGTCCGAATGCCCGCGCCCACGTTGCTTCTCGTTCCGGGCGCGCTCCGCGCCGGCTCTTTCAACCGCATGCTGCTGAACGAGGCCGCGCGCCTGTTCAACGGCGAAGCGATCATGGCCGACACGGACCTGCCGCTCTACAACGGCGACGTCGAGACCAATGAGGGCATTCCCGCGAAGGTCCAGACGCTGGCGGACCAGATCGCGGCCGCCGACGCTGTCTTGCTCGGCGCGCCCGAGTACAACCAGTCCATGTCGGGCGTCCTGAAGAACGCGCTCGACTGGGTCAGCCGCACGTCGCCGAACCCCTGGCTCGACAAGCCGGTCGGCATCGTCTCCTCGGCCGCGGGCCGCGCGGGCGGCGCCCGGGGCCAATATGCGCTCCGCCTCGCGATGAACCCGTTCCAAGCCCGCGTCCTCGCCGGCCCCGAAGTGATGGTCGCCGCCGCCGAAACCGTCTTCGACGCCGACGGGCGCCTGACCGACGAACGCTATATGCGCGCGCTGAAGGGCCTCGTGGAGAAGCTGACGGCGAGCATCGCCGTGAAGGGCTGAGGCGCCGATCGGTCCTATGATGAAACCCAGGCAGCCATAGGGAATTTGATTGCGATCTGAAAAGTTTAGCTAATCAAGTCCCGTTCCGGGCTCCTGTCTGCCAAGGATGCGCATGATCTCCACAACGCCATCGACGATGCGATAATAAATCGAGTCGACGCCGCAGACGCTCCGTCGATAGCCTGATCGTATATGTTCGACCAGCGGATAGAGATAGGGCTGCTCGGCTATCAGGTCGAAGCGCCGGAAAAAGGCATGAAAGTAAGCGTCGGCCTGCGCCTCACCGAATTCGTCATATCCCCGCTGATAAATGCGGATCAAGTCCTGCCTTGCCGCCTCACTGAGACGATACTGAGCCATTCAGCCTCAGATCGCGCTTGATCTCGGACAGGATTTCGGCCGCTGACTGGGTCGTAAAGCCGGCGCGCTCCGCGGCCTCCAGCTTGCGGCGGATTGTGCTGATCTCGGCTGACGTTTCACGCTCCCTGATCTGTCTTTCCCGAATCAACTCGCGGATCACCTCACTGTCGTTGCCGTAGTGGCCCTTGGCGATCTGCGCCTTGATCCATTGGTCCTGCTGGTTGGTGACCGAAATGCTCTTCTTCACCATGGACATCTTCACGCTCCGCAGCCGAAAATATGCGCCATAGTAGCATATTGTGCTACCGCCTGTCGCGCGGGCAAGACCCGACGCGCGTGCGGACAAATCTATGAAATCCTCGACGGATCACCGCCTAGCCGCAGCGAATTACAGATCTGTCGCCTAGCCCTTCGACGGCACGTCCGGCACCCAGAGGTAGCCGTCCGGGTCGACGATGTAGCACTCGCGGAGGCCGTGCGGCTTGTCGATCGACCCGGCGAGCACCGTGTCGCCCCGGGCGCGGGCGCGCGCCTCGGCGGCGTCCGGGTCCAGGCCGTGCAGGCGGAGTTCGACGCCGACGCCGCGGTGGCCGCCATCCTTCAGGCTGCCGTAGAGCGGGTGCTTGTCGTAGGTATGGTCGGCGTGGAGCATCCACTCGGCGCCGACGGCGCGCAGGACGGCGAAGTCCGGGTCGGCGTAGACGACCTCCGCTTCAAGCACCTCCCTGGCGAAGGCGACGGCGGTCGCGACGTCCAGCACCAGGAGATTGACGCCGAACGCCTTCAGCAAACGCCCGTAGTCGGGCGCCGGAACCCAGCTGTCGCCCTCGCGCGTCTTCATCCCGTGTGGCGCCCGTCCTTGGTCGGCGTACCGGTGACGCGGATGCCGGCGCCGTCGATGCCGTAGCGGCGGTTGATGTTGATGATGAGCGAGGTCATCGCCTCCGCCGCCGCCGAATTCGCGAGCGGCCCGACATGCCAGCCGCGCATGCCCGCGTCTTCCACCAGATCGATCACCGTCTGCCGCGCCGCCGCCTTGTCGCCGGCGACCAGCACGTCGCATTCGAGATCTTCGTCCGACTGCAGCTTGTGCGCGGCGACGTTCTGGAAGGCGGAGACGACGATCACGTCTTCGCCGAGCGCCTTCTGGGCGTTGACGGCGGCCGAACCGCCCTCCGGCAGTTGCACCGTGCCGACCTTGGGCGGCATCAGCGGCACCGTCGCGTCGATCAGGATCTTGCCCTTGAGCTGATCCTTGCAGGCTTCCAGCGTCTGCAGCTGGTTGGCGTAGGGCACGGTGATCGCGACGATGTCGGCCTTGGCGGCGGCGGCCGGGTTCTCCAGGCCCTCGACGCCGAAGTCCTTGAGGTCGGCGGCGGCCGTCTCCGCCTTCTCCTGGGTGCGGGAGCCGATGACGACCTTGTGGCCGGCCTTGGCCCAGCGGCGCGCGAGGCCGGTGCCGAGGTCGCCGGTGCCGCCGAGGATCGCGATGGTCATGGGAGTCGTCATGGGGTCGGGCGCTCTCTCAAGAATGATCGAAAATGCCCTGGCCGGTCGGCCGGTCGGGCAGGACCGCGCCCGGGGGCGCAACGGGATTTAGGGCGATCAGGCCCGCCGCGTCCAGCCCGGCGAGATTTTCGGCGAGATCGAGAACGCGCGCCGTCTCCGACGCATCCAGGACGGGCGCGGCCAGGCGGCGGAATTTCGCGGCATAGTCTTCGGCCCGCCACGGCGCCGCGCCGTTCGGATGCGCGTCCGCCGCCGCCTTCTCGAAGTTCAGCACTTGGCCGTCGTCGAGAAAGAGCTCCAGCCGGCCGCCATAGGAGCGCTCCGCCGGATCGGCCGCGTGGTAGCGGCGGGACCAGTCGTCGTCGAGCGCCGTCTCGACCGTATGCCAGAGCCGGACAGTCTCCGGCCTGGCCGCCCGCTCCGGCTCATAGCTTGCTTCGTGGTCCCAGCGGCCGTCTTCCAGTGCCACGGCCAGGATGTACATGATCGAATGGTCGAGCGTTTCCCGGCTCGCCTTCGGGTCCATCTTCTGCGGGTCATTGGCGCCTGTGCCGATGACGAAATGGGTGTGGTCGGACGTGTGCAGCACGGCGCGCGCGATCCGCGCCGGGTCGACGGCCTGCCGCGCCTCGAACGCGAGGTCGATGATCGCCTGCGCCTGGTATTCCGCGGAATGCGCCTTCGGGAAGGTTTCGAGAATGCCTTCGGGCGCCTCCCCCGGCGCCGGCAGCGTCACCTCGTAGACGGCGTCCCGGCCCGCCAGCATCCAGGGGATGATCGAATCCTCGCCCTCATAGATCGGATTGGGCGCGCCCTCGCCGCGCATGGCGCGGTCGACCGCCTCGATCGCGGTCTTGCCGACCTGGGCCGGCGCATAGGCTTTCCAGGAGGAGATCTCGCCCTTGCGGGACTGCCGCGTCGCGAAGGAGAGATGGACGGATTGGTTGATCGCCCGATAGATCGTCACGGCGTCCAGGCCGAGCAGCGCGCCGAGACCCGCCGCGACCGCTGGGGCCAGATGCGCGACATGATCCTTCTTGTGGGAATGCAGGTCGATCGCCTTCACCAGCGCCACATGGACTTCATAGGCGACTGCGATCGCGCCCGCGAGATCGACGCCCGTCCGCCCGGTCTGCTGCGCGACCGCCAGCAAGGGCGCGATGCAGTCGCTCGGGTGCGCGAAGTCGGCGGCGAGGAAGGTGTCGTTGTAGTCGAGTTCCCGGACGGCGACGCCATTGGCGAAGCCCGCCCAGGCGCAGTCGAAGCGCCGGCCCGCCGGCAGGCCGAACAACGTCGCGCCGCCGTCGCGGGGATGCGCCAGCGCCATTGCGCGCGCGGCGGCGACGGGCTGCCGCCTGATCGCCGCGAGAGCCACGGCGAAGCTGTCGACGACGCGGCGGGCGGCCATTTCCGCCGCGGCCGGGCTCGGCTGCGGCCTCGATGCGGCATAGGCGGCGATCCGCCCGGCCAGTTGTTCCGGCCAGGGCGGGGTTTTGGCGGAAGAAAGCGCGCGAATGCGATATGTGGGCATGATCTCGCTGTGGGGCCGGCAGGTCGGAGGCGCGTTAGAATACACGCATTCCGACCCTCCGGGCGCGGGATCCGACTATTCGAGGCCGGTGAACGTAATCGTCTGCGTCGTCGAGATCACGTCGTTGGTCCCGCCGCCGGGCGTGCTGGTCGACTTGAAGCCGCTTTGGACCGCGTCGGACGGCAGGCCATAGGCCGGCGTCCGACCGCCGACGATCGTGTCGAGCGCGGCATCTTCAAGGGACCGTATGCTCGGCCGTTCGCTGCTGTCTCGCATGGTCACTCTCCCGTTGCGCCGACACGTCGTACGCGCCGACCGACGTTACGTCGTGGGGGACAGCCGCACGGACAAGTGCGCCGCGTCACAGATCGACCGTCAGTCGTCGCCGAGGCCCGCCTTCGCGGAATTGCTCTGCTCCCCGGTGACGCGCAGGTCGTCCGGCACGATGGTGCGGGCGACGCTGTCGTCGAGCGCCTCGAAGTCGTGATAGCCGATCGTCTCGTAAAGTTCGGCGCGGGTCTGCATGCGGTCGAGGCGGTTGATCAGCGTGCCTTCGGCCGCGAGTTCGCCATACATCTCCTGCATCGCCTTCGCGGCGATGCGCAGGCTGGAGACCGGCCAGATCACGACCTTGCAGCCGAAGTCCTCGAACTCCTTGGCGGTGTAGTAAGGCGTGCGGCCGAACTCCGTCATGTTGGCCATGAAGGGCGCGCCGCATTCGGTGGAGAAGCGGCGAAACTCCTCGGGCGTCTTGATGCCGTCGGCGAAGACGAGGTCGGCCCCCGCTTCCGCGTAGAGCCGGGCGCGGGCGATGCCGGCTTCGAGGCCCTCCGACTGCACCGCGTCCGTCCGGGCGATGATGCGGAGATGCCGGCGCGCGGCGCGGGCGGCGGCGACCTTGCGGGCCATGTCCTCCGGGCTGTTCAGCAGCTTGTCGTTCAGGTGGCCGCACTTCTTCGGCAGCACCTGGTCCTCCATCTGGATCGCGGCGGCGCCGGCGTCCTCAAGCTCCCGGATGGTGCGCATGACGTTCAGCACCTCGCCATAACCGGTGTCGCCGTCGACGATCAGCGGCAGGCGCGTCGCCCGGTGGATCTGGCGGACGATGTCGCACAGCTCCGAAAGCTGGATGACGCCGAGGTCGGGCAGCGCCATCGCCGCCGTGACCGCGGCGCCCGAAACGTAGAGGCAGTCGAAGCCCGCCGCCTTGGCGAGCACGCCGGCCATGGCGTTGTGGGCGCCCGGCGCCTTGACGATGCCGGGCCGGTCGAGCAGGGCCTGGAAACGCTCGCCCATCGGCACATCGTCCCAGGCGGAAGCTTCGAGCCAGGTCATCTAGGAGTCCTTTCGGCTGGGCCGCGTCGGCGGCTAGAATGATAGTCTCGGATCATAGGGGAGACGCCCGATGCGGCAACGCCGGATTCCCGCGGCCTTCATACGCGGCGGCACGAGCAAGGCGGCGGTGTTCCACGCCCGCGACCTGCCGGCCGACCGCAATCTCTGGCCGGAGCTGTTCGTCGCGGTGCTGGGCTCGAACGACCCGAACGGACGGCAGTTGAACGGCCTCGGCGGCGGCGTCTCGTCGCTTTGCAAGGTCTGCGTCGTCGGCCCGCCGAGCCGGCCGGACGCCGACATCGACTACAGCTTCTTCCAGCTCTCGCCGCGCGACGCCTCCGTCGACGTCTCCGGCAATTGCGGCAACATGTCGAGCGCCATGGGCCCCTTCGCCGTCGACGAAGGCCTGGTCCAGGCGTCCGGCGACCGGGCGGAGGTGCGCATCCACAACACCAACACCGGCAAGATCATCCGGTCCCGGTTCGCGCTCGACGGCGGACAGGCGGCGGTCGACGGCGATTTCGCCCTGCCGGGCGTCGCCGGGACCGGCGCGGAAGTCGCGCTCGACTTCCTGGAGCCCGGCGGCGCCAAGACGGGGCGCCTGCTGGCGACGGGCCGGCCTTGCGACGTGCTGGAGGTTCCGGGCGTCGGCCGGATCGAAGCGAGCCTGGTCGACGCCGCGAACCCCTGCGTCTTCGTCGCGGCCGAGGCCATGGGCGTCACCGGCGCCGAAGCGCCCGACGCGCTGGAGGCCGACGCGGATTTCCTCGCCCGCATGGAGGCGGTGCGCCAGGCCGCGAGCGTCGCCATGGGCATCGCCAAGGACGCGGACGAAGCCAGGCGCATCACCGGCGTGCCGAAGGTCGCCGTCGTCGCGGCGCCCAGGCCGCAGCGCCTGCTGAACGGCGCGGAGATGCCGGCGGACGACATGGACATCCTGGTCCGCATGATCTCCGTCGGCCAGCCGCATCGGGCCGTGCCGCTGACGGGCGCCCTCTGCCTCGCCGTCGCGACCCGCCTCGACGGCTCGATCCCGCACGCGCTTTGCCGGCCTGACCGGACCCAGGTCCGCATCGCCCAGGCCTCTGGCCTGACCGTGGTCGAGGCCAGGATGACGGAGAAGGACGGCCAGGCCTTCGCCGAAAGCGCCTCCGTTCTCCGCACCCAGCGCCGGCTAATGGACGGCTTCGTCTACGCGCCGGCCGCCACGACGCCCGGCTTCGACCGCATCGCCGCCGCCGCCGAATAGGAGCGCCCCATGCCCGAAAGCTTCGCCCAAACGGATCTCGCCGCCCCGACCGCAGCCCTCGCCCGCTTCGCCGCGAACTTCGATGCGGCCCAATTGCCGGAGAGCGCCCGGAAGGCGATCCGCCTCGCCATCCTCGATACCCTCGCCGCCGGCCGGTACGGCATGCCGGAGCC
>DAINCG010000174.1:8860-9077 GCA_036732525.1 Pseudomonadota bacterium
GCATGGTGCGCGAATACCTCGAAACGCATCCGCCCGCCGCCGACGCGGCCGGCCTCGCCAGCGCCTGGGGCGATCCGGCGCCCCGCTTCCGGCCGGCGGACGCGGCCCTCTTGAACGGGGTCGCCGCCCACGCCTTCGAACTCGACGACTTTGCGGCGAAGCTGCATCCGGGGGCCGTCGTGCTGCCGGCCGCCCTCGCCGTCGCCGAGGCGCGGGG
>DAINCG010000174.1:9141-9370 GCA_036732525.1 Pseudomonadota bacterium
GGGGCGCCAGCCTCGCCGACCTGGAGATCGCGACGGCGCTCGGCTACGAGACGATGATCCGGGCGAGCCTGGCGCTCGACCCGAACAAGGCCCGATTGCGCGGCTGGCACCTGACCGGCGTCGTCGGCCCGCTCGGCGCCGCCGTCGCCGTCGCCCGGCTGATGGGCCTCTCGGAAGAGCAGACGCGCTGGGCGATCGGCCTCGCCGCGACCCAGGGCGCCGGCCTCTT
>DAINCG010000175.1:0-4924 GCA_036732525.1 Pseudomonadota bacterium
TGGGCTGGCCGGTCGTGCCCGATGTGTAGACGATGATCAGCGGATCGTCGGGCGTGATGGCGGCTTCCGCGGCCGCGAGGTCGGCGTTGGAAGACCGTCCCCGCGCCAGCAGGTCGTTCAGCGCCGTCATGTCCTCGGGCGCCCGGTCGCCCCAGAGGACGACATGCGCCAGGTCAGGCAGGCCCGGGCGGATCGCCCGGACCATCGCCAGGTAGTCGATGTCCCAATAGCGGTCCATCACGAAGAGCGCCTTCGCATCCGCCTGCTTCAGGATGTAGGCCGCCTCGTCGGCCTTGTAGCGGGTGTTGATCGGCGCGAGGGCCACGCCGATGCGCGCCGCCGCCAGCCAGACGAGCAGCCATTCCGGCTTGTTGGTCATCCAGAGCGCCAGGTGGTCGCCGCGCTTCAAGCCGAGATCGAGGAGCGCGCGCGCGAGATCGTCGACCATGCCGTCGAACGCCTTGAAGCCGAAGCGGCGTTCCGCCCCTTCCGCCTCGACGATGAAGTCCCGGTCCGGCGACCGGGCCGCCGCCGCCCGGAGCGCCGCGCCGATGGTGATGGGCCGCCAAGGCATCGTCCGCCTCCCCATATCCCTCTTTGCATGCAAGGCTACAATGCCGACGACCCATTTGAGGAGACCGCCCGCCATGACCTACACCGTCGTCGCCCGCTGCGCGGAGACCGGCCGTCTCGGCGTCGGCATTGCGACATATTCGCTGGGTGTCGGCGGATACTGTCCGTTCTTCGCGCGCGGCCGGGCCGCGCTCTCGACGCAGGCCTTCGCCAACCCGACGCTCGGGCCGGTCGCGGTCGACGCGCTGACCGCGGGCGCGACGGTCGATGACGTGCTCGGCCGGCTCGAGTCCGCCGACCCCGGTTTCGCCTACCGTCAGGTCTGCATCGTCGACCTGGACGGCCGGGTCGCGATGCATACCGGCCCGTCGACCCGCCCCTGGGCCGGGCATGTGGTCGGCGACGGCCACGCCGTTTTCGGCAACGTGCTCGCCGGCCCCGCCACCGTGGACGCGATGGCGGCGGCATATGGGGAGGCGGCCGGCGCGCCGCTGCCGGAGCGCCTGCTGCTGACGCTGGAAGCGGGGCGTGACGCCGGCGGCCAAGCCGGCGCCGGCGGCGTGCATCTGCCCGAACGATCGGCCGCGCTGATGGTCCAGGGACCGGACATCATCGAGGACATCAATCTCCGCGTGGATGTCCACGACGACGCGGTGACGGAGCTCCGCCGGGCTTACCGCGCCTACGCCCCCTACCTCGACTACTACGTCCTGCGCGCCCGCGATCCGGCGAACACGCCGGGCCAGGACGTCTGGGCGCGTGAAAATCTCGGCGACGACGGCGCCGACTGAGGCGACGTTTGCGCGGCCTGCCGCCGGCGCTTAGCCTTTCGACCGAACCGGCGCATCAGACCGCCCGCAGGAGACGTCCGCTCATGAAGTCGCTACGCGTCAACGACTACGACATGGCCTATCTGGAGTTGGGCGAGGGCCCGCCGCTCGTTTGCGTCCATGGCTCGCTCAACGACTTCCGCGCCTGGGCGCCCGTCTTAAAACCGTTTTCCGCCGGCCGCCGGCTGATCGCGCCGAGCCTCCGCCACTATTTCCCGGAACACTGGGACGGCCAGGGCGGCAAGTTCACCATGGCCCAGCATGTCGACGACATGATCGCCTTCATCGAGGCGCTGGATTGCGGCCCGGTCGACCTGATCGGGCATTCCCGCGGCGGCCACCTCGCCTTCCGCCTGGCGCTGAAGCGGCCGGACCTCATCCGCAAGCTGGTGCTGGCGGAGCCGGGCGGCGTTCTGGACGAAAGCCTGCTGCCGCCCGAAGCCAGCGACATGCCGCCGGGCGCCGGCTCGCGCGCCCATGTCGCGGACGCCTCGGCCAAGATCGCCGCGGGCGACCTCGACGGCGGGCTCCGCGTTTTCATCGACGGCATCAATGGCCCCGGCTCCTGGGACAAGCTCGCCGCCGCCGACCGGCAGATGCGGGAAGACAACGCCTACACGCTGATCGCCCAGGTGAACGAAGGCCGCCAGGCGTTCGCCAAATCGGAGGCGGAGGCGATCAAGCCGCCGACGCTGTTCGTCGCCGGCGCCGATACGCCCGGCATGCTGCCGATCGTCTGCCGCACGCTCGCCGCCCACGTGCCGGGCGCGAAGCTCGCGGTCATTCCGGACGCCGGCCACAGCATGTTCCGTCAGCAGCCGAAGGCGTTCGCGGAAGCCGTGCTGCCGTTCCTGGACGCCTGACGGCGTCAGCCGACGGAGGCGTGCACGTTGTCGATCAGCGCGCCGACGTCGTCGAACTCGATGTCGCGGTCGATCTTCGTGCTCATCTGACGCTCGATCATCAGAAGCAACGTCGTGTGCGCGAGCGAATCCCAGCCGTCGATGTCCATCGCCGTCGTGTCGTCGTCGATCGGAAAGTCGGGATCGAGGTCGAACGTCTCGCGGATGATGCCGTGAATCTGGTCCGCCACTTCGTCCCGGGTCATGCCTTGCGTCTCCTCTTGGCCCGCAGCTCTTCCATGTGATCGAGGTACTTGTCCCGATTGCCGCCGCGGCTGATCTTGCCGCTCGTCGTCTTCTGCAGCCAGCCGGGATCGACGATCAGCGCATCGCGCAAGGTCAGCCCCATCGCTTCGTTGACCGCGAGGCGGAGCGTCGTCTTGAGCTGCGCCGGGTTCTCGACTTCGACTGCCGGATCGCGCTCCGCAACCACGACGACCTCGTCGGTGGAAAGCTGGCGGTTCTCGACCGGGAAGGCGACATTCCGGCCGGGCTTCAAGCCGGCGACGGCATTCACCACGGCCTCGATCTCGTGGGCGAGGTAGTTGCGGCCGTGCACGATGATCAGGTCGTCGAGACGGCCCAGAACGTAGATTTCGCCCTCGTGGATGAACCCCAGGTCACGGGTTCGGTAGCGCCCCTCGGCGAGACGCTCCGCCGTAATCTCCGGCCGCTTGTAGTAGCCGTCGAAGAGATACGCGCCTTCCAGCACGATCTCGCCGACGCCGTCCGGCGCGACGGCCGCGCCGTCGTCGTCGACGATATGGGCCTTCAAGCCGGGCAGGATCGGACCGTTGCTCAGCAGCCGGCGGCCGCCGGCCTCGACCAGCCTGACCTTACGATCCTTTTCCAGCGCGACCGGGTCGACCGCGATCGACTTCGGCGCGGTTCCGAGCGCGGTCTGGCTTGCGGCGAACACGGTCTCCGCCATCGCATAGCAGACCTGCAGGCTCTCCGGCCGGACGCCGCAGTCCGCGAAGGCGGCGGCGAAGCGCTCGAACGTCTCGGCCTTGCAGGGCTCGGAGCAGTTGATGAAGGCGCGGACCGAACCCAGGCCGTCGGTGTAGTCCGCCGGATCGACCGTGCGGACCAGATGCTCGAACGCGAAGTTCGGCAGCCAGACGAACTCGCCCTTCTCGCTCCGGATCGCGTCGAACAGCATGAAGGGCTCCGTCGCCCATTCGAACGGATCGAGCAGCGCCAGGTCGGAGCCGGTCAGCTGCGGCAGGAAGGTGCAGGCGATCAGCCCCATGTCATGGTACATCGGCAGCCAGCTGACGATCCGAGCGCCCGGCCCGACGCCGAGCTTGGCGGCATAGTCGTCGATCTGCGCGATCAGGGCGGCGTGGGAGATCATCACGCCCTTCTTCAGGCCCGTCGTGCCGGAGCTGTGCTGCAGGAAGGCGATCTCGTCCCCGCCGCCCGAAATGTCCGCGGCCGTGAGCGGCGCGGCGTCGGTCGCGTCGAGATCTTCAAGCGACTGCCAGACCAGCCCCTCGACGGCGGCGTCGAGGCCGGCGTCCTGCATCCGCGCGATATCGTCCCGGGACGCGACGACCATGCGCGGCTGGATCAACTCCAGCAGCGTCTTGTGGGACTTCCAATAAAGATTGATGTCCTGCTTGGCCGAGGGCAGCGGCAGGAAGGCCGGGATGCCGCCCGCCGCCATCACGCCGAAAAAGACCGCGATCTCCTCGATCGACTGGTCCATGAAGATCAGCACGAGTTCGCGGCGCACGCCGCGCCGTGCGAAGTGGCCGCCATGGCGCAGCATCGCCGAACGGAAGTCGCCGCCGGACCAGCGCGCCACGCCGGAACGCCCGTGGAAGGAGAAGCGGCGGCGCGTCTCGGCCTCCGGATAGGCTTCCAGCATGCGCAGCACGATATTCGACGGCGACGCGGCCCGGTCGATGTTCGCCTCTGCCGACGGCGCGACTGCCATCCCGAACTCCCGCGGATATGTTGGAAAATCAGCGAGCGGCACTCTTAGCAGCCTGCCCGGCGGGGTCAAGTTTCCGCCGCCCTCCGTGCGGCGCCGATCACTGTCTCGGCGGCGGCTTCGCCCAGGTCGGCGCGAAGCCTCGCCATGGTCGCTTCGGTCAGCGTCGCCGCGAAGTTCTCGAAGTCGGCGATTTCGACCGCGCTCGCGCGCGGGCCGAGCCGACGGACGCTCGCCGCGGCGGCGGCCTGCCGGATCGCCAGCATCGGCGCCAGGCCGGAAACGAGGCCGCGCCGCCGCACAAGCCGCGCGTAGCCTTCCAGCAAACGTCTGATTTCGTCCAGCCGCTCGACGCCGCGGCGGAGCGGGGCATGGTTCGTCTGCGGCGCGCATGGCTCGGCGACGACATCGCGCAGCCTGACGGCCGCACGGACATGCAGCCGCCGGCCGCCCGACATCAATTGCACGTCGCGCCAATCCGCACGGACGGTCAGTCGCCAGGCGCCGGCGGGCTCCGCCGCGGACGGCAGCTTCCGGCGGATGAGGTTCGCCATCAACGGGTCGTCCACATGCAGCGAAAGCCGCACAGCGCCATCATGCGCGCGCCGCGCCGTCAGCCTTTGCGGCGCCCACGGAAAGCCGCCGTCGACTCCGTCGATATCGAGCGCGAAGTTCAGGGC
>DAINCG010000175.1:4938-7642 GCA_036732525.1 Pseudomonadota bacterium
ACGGTCTCGCCCGCATCATCCAGAGCAGGCAAGGCTTTGGCGATGTGGTCCGCGATCTCGGGCGGCGCGTCCAGGTCCAGGCAGGTCTCAATATCCGCGAACAGCCATTCGACATCGACGGCGCCTGCCGCGATCGCGTGGGCGGCGCGCATGAAGGCGGCGGATATGGCGGCGTTTTCCATCCCGCCGAGCGTGCGACGCCTGAGGTGGCTCGAAATCCGCCGGTCCGCGCGTAACAGGCCTTCCAGTGCGGGTCCGAAGCCGGCCACTCCCAAGCGCGGGGCCACCCGGACGGCGAGCGCCATCGCGATGTCGGCCAGTTCCGAGCGGCCGCCGGAGAGCGCCTCCCGCAGCAGGCGGCGATAACCGAAGATGGCGGGACCCGCATGTTCGCCGAGCCCGATCGACGCCGCCACGCCCAGGTGGAACAGCTCGGCCGCATGATTGAGATGGCCGCGCGGATGGTCGAGCAGCGCGGCGCGCACGACCGCGCCAGGAGCCTCCGGCGACACCTCAGAAGGCGCGCGCAGGAATGCGCCGTCGGACGTGGCGGCCCAGAGCCAGGACAAGCGCGCGTCGGGCGAGGGGCCGGCGCGGGCGAAGCTGTCGGACACGCCATCGAAGCCGCCGGCGCGCAGGGCCTGGTCGATCATGGCCGCAACGCGCGCCGCCGCACCGCCGATCGGCAGAATCGCAGCGCCATCGAAGCCCGGGACGTCCTCGCCCGCGTCGACGAAAGGCTGGTCCGCCAACGACTCCAGCATGGCCCTTGCGCGCCCGTCGCCGGTTTCCTCCGGCCCACGCGCGCGCCGGATCCGTTCCAATACACGGTCGACGCGGCCCTTGAGCGGCGCCGCGTCAAGGATCCCGGAAAGGTGCGGCGCGCGAAACGCATCGAGCCCATCGTCGCCGGGCGCCGCAATCCTCGCGGAAAAGCGCGCGACCGCATCCCTGAAAGCCGCCGCGCCGGCCCGCGCCTCGGCCACGCCCGCGGCGATGGCGGCCGGCGTCGCATCGGCGACGACCACGCCCAGGCGATGGGCGGTCACGATGTCCGCCAGATAGGTGCCCGGCAGCGTCAGAACCGGCAAACCGGCGGCCAGGGCTTCGAAGAACTTGTTCGGGACGGCGGTTCGGTGATTCTCGTCATCGCGGGCAAGTCCGATATAGGCGATGTCGTAGCGCCGGATATCGCCGACGAGATGCCGGTACGGCAGCAGCGGCCGCGCGGCGATATGGCCGGCGACGCCCGCCTCGTTCGCCCAGGCCATGAACGTCCGGAAGGCGGCACCGCGGGAATCCGTGATCATGCCGAGCGTGAAGCCCGACATCGCAGCGGCCTCCGCCGCCTGCTGCAAACCCCGGTTCAGGGTGAGCGAGCCCCAATAGCCGACCGTCAGATCCGCCTCGACGTTCGTTCCCGCGACGACCGCCGCGGCGTCGGAACTATCCTGGAATGCGACATGGTTCGGGGCCACGCCATCCCCGGAGCGCTCGCCGCGAAGCCGCCGCACCGCCTCCAGGTGCAGCGGCGCCGAGCAGTAGACCGCGTCCGCCTCGCGGATCGTCGCCTCGGCGGCGGGATCTTGAGCGGTATAGACGGCAGGGTGTTCATGCAGATCGAGCAGGAGGGGCGGCCTGCGGCCAGACAGCCCCTCCAGCGTGCGAGCGAGCGTCGGGTGGGCGACCAGGACCGCGACGTTGGCGTGCGCGGCGCGCCGCCACGCGTCCAGCAAGTCGCGCGCGACGTTGGCAATGCCGTCGAAGCCGTCATTGCCGCCATTCGTCTCGGATCGCCGGACCGCGTATGCCGGCACGTTGAGCACCGCGAGATTGGGCCGCGCATAGCAGACGCCGAGACGGGCGCCGCCGATGCCGACATGCGTGACCGACACGCCGCGGTCGGCAAACGCCGCCGCGAGCCGCAGCGGGCGAATGTCGCTCGTGGCGCTGGTATGCGTCAGCGAAAAGAGGCGCGCCATACGGCGAATTTAGAGGCCGAAGCGCACAGCGACGACTTTCGAGAAATCGATCACGATAACGCCCGACCTTTCCCCGCGCCGGGTCAACCCCATCTTCAGTCGTGGCGAGACGCCTTCGCTCAAATACGCTTCGAAGGTATTGGCGACGCGTTTGGCGTCGACTTCCTCGCACTCGTACTCGACTGAAACACCAGACATAACTATTTCAAGTTTAGCCATTCGACACGTCCAAAACCGGCGGCGGAACGCGGCGGAATTTATATGCGGAATGGCGTGTGTCAACAGAATCCCGGCGGCGATTGCCGACGCAGAAGCCGGCTGATAGGGTCCGCCGCTTCGCGACGCTCGCCCGGAACCGCCCATGGATCTGAAAGCGCTGATCGACGAGCGCCGCCGCGCTTGCCGAACGCCGCGGGCGCTGCACCAGACCGCCGCCGACCGAACGGCCGAGGGCCGGCACGGCGACGCCGTGGTTCTGGCGCTCGACTATTTCGCCAATACCAACGAAGCCAGTTCAATCGACCTCGCCGGAATTTCCCTGGCGAATCTGGTCGTTGCGCGCGACGCGGCGGCGCCCGAGGCGCGGACGGCGACGACGCGAACGCTGGCGTCAGCATGGACGGCGGCGGACGCGCCCGTGCCGGCGCTCGCCGTCGTCGGTCCCGCAATGACGCATGTCCTCGAGTTCTATCGCCTGGAGCCCGGCGAAACCCAGCGACTTG
>DAINCG010000175.1:7668-9364 GCA_036732525.1 Pseudomonadota bacterium
CGGTCGAAGCGTTTGATCCAACGATCTGGTCGGAATTCGCCCGGCGGCGGGCGCCGGTTACGATCTATCGGGCCGGCCATTTCACGCCCGCCCTGCGGCTGCTGGAACGGATGGGCCTCGGCGAGGCGTTCCTGGCCCGCAACATTCGTTCCCAACTGGAGATGTGGCGGATCGCCCGAACCGAAGTCGCCCTCCCGGCGCCGCGCCCCGGCGCGCGCCCGCCCGCCGCGCGACCGGCCCGCATTCTCCTGCCCGTGCACAATACGATCCAATTCGACAATGCAGGCTACGCGATCCGCGGCCACGGACTGCTGAGCGCCCTGGCGGCGGCCCGGCCCGACTTTGACCTCAACGTGATCGGCCGGCCGGGCTACCCCTGGGACCGCAAGGATGCCGAGGTGATCCGGCGCCGGCCGCTCAGCGAGACGATCGACGGCGTGCGCTACGATTGCTTTCCCGAGTCGGTCTATGAAGACCTGCATGGCCTGACCCAGCGCGACCGCCTGGACGCCTACGGAGACCTGCTGAGCGCGCGGGCGGAACGGGACGGGGCCGCGCTGCTGCATGCCTGCGCGAACTATTTCAACGGCTACGCGGCGGCGATCGCAGCGCAAAGAACCGGCGCCGCCTATGTTTACGAGGTGCGCGGGCTCTGGGAAGTGACCCGCCGCTCACGGGAGCCGGCGTGGGCGGGGACCGAACAGCACGACGCCATGGTCGCCATGGAAGCCACGGTCGCGCGGAAGGCGGATCGCGTCATCTGCATCACCGAACCCCTCGCCGAAATCATGACGGCGCGGGGCGTCGACCCGACGCGCATCGTCGTCGTGCCCAACGGCGTCGACACGCGCGCCTTCCAGCCGGCGTCGCCGGGCGCGCCCGACGCGCTGCGCGAAATCGGCGTCGACCGGCGCGGCCGCCTGGTCGTCGGGTTTATCGGCTCCGTCGTCGCGTATGAGGGCCTGGATCTCCTGGTCGAAGCCGTTGCGCGCCTGCCGCATGAGGTGCGCGAGCGGCTGCTGGTCGTCATCATCGGCGACGGCGCTCATTTCGATCCGGTGCAGCGGCTGGTCCAGCAGCATGGCCTGTCGGATACGATCGCGATGCCCGGCCGGGTGCCCTTCGAAGCGGTTCGCGGCTTCTACGCCGCATTCGACATGTGCGTCTATCCGCGCTGCGGCATCGAGGTTTGCGAAGTGGTGTCGCCGCTGAAGCCGTTCGAGGCGATGGCGATGGCGAAGCCGATCCTGGTCTCCTCGGCGCGCGCAGTTTCGGACTTCGTGCGCGACGGCGAAACCGGCTTCGTATTCGAAAAGGACGACCCGGATGCGCTGGCGCGCGCGCTCACGCAGGCTGTCGCCGCGCCGAGCGCCCTGCCGGCGGCAGGCGCCGCGGCGCGAGAATGGGTCGAGCGCGAACGCGACTGGCGCCAGATCGCCGAAACCGTTGCGGGCGTCTACGACGCGCTCCTCGGATAGGAGCGGACGCCCTCAGATGTAGTTCAGGATCGACCGGAGCCGCAGTCCGTTGACGGCGGCGGCGGATTTGCAGCCGCGCTCGTCGGCGATCCGGCGCAGGCGCATCACGTCCGCCTCCGACACGCCGTCGTCATCGTGACCGGCGCGGGCGAAATACAACATCTCGCCACAATACGCCGCCATACAGGGGAAGTCCCGAACCAGCCGGCGGAAGGCGT
>DAINCG010000176.1:0-9324 GCA_036732525.1 Pseudomonadota bacterium
GGCGCAGCGCGCGCCGCCAGGCCATGCGTCCGGCTTCAGCGACCGGCCGGCGCGGATCTTCTCGACGATCGGCCGCCAGCGCTCCTCCGGCCACGTCCAGGTATCCGGTTGCTCCGGCAAGGCATTCGCGGGTCGCGCCATATTCCGATCTCCCGTTGGAACATTCGCGTCGACGCTCGTTCGTCGACGGCGGCGGCAGCATCTTAACCCGCGATCCCGCCCGCCGCGCCTGCTTCGGCGGATTGCTACGAATTAATCTTGCGGAAAGGCGCCGGCCACGTCGGCCGCCCATCTAGAGGGGCATCGGGGCGCAGCGGCCGCCAAGGGGCCGCCTCCAAGACGAGAGATAGTCTCCCGCCATGCGTCCTTCTCTGACAAGGAGAGCTCCCGATGAAAGCTTTCGTTTCCGCAATCGCCCTCGCGCTCGCGACGGCGAGCGCCGGGACGGCCTTCGCCGCCGCGCCGCACGATAAGGGCCCCGTGCAGCCCTGGACCAAAGACAATGTCCGCTACGAGTTCAAACATCCCCTCGACGTGACCTGCAAGGAATTGGCGGAGGTCGACGAGGTCTATCAGCCCTACGTCATCGCCTGGCTCTCCGGCCACGAGTCGGCGAAGAGCGGCGACAAGGTCGTCGCGGAAGAATTCACGCCGGTCTCCGTGCCGATCGTCATCGACGAGTGCACGGCCAGGCCCGACATGAAAGTGCTCGAACTGGTCCAGACCAAGATCAAATAGGACCGGTTCGCGTCGCCGCGATGCTCCCCCCAACCGTCCGGCGACACCCCGGGCATGGCGGTCCGCCGACCGCCATGCCCTCTCTTCCCCTCCTCTGCCAGGACGGCCCGCGCTGCACAAAGCGCGGGCTGTTTGCGCCCCAGAGGGCAGACCTGCCACGCCGTTAGGCGCGGTCCGCCCGGACCCGCCCTCGGCCTTTCCAAAACGCCCGCGCCAAATTCCCTGAAATTGAGGCCGTTCCCCGCATGGATCGCCGTCTCGTAGCGGGAATGGCATGCCGTTTGCTCATCCAATCCTGGCAAGCTTGCAGCATTGGAGGCTTCGGTGTCGGCCGAACTGGACCACATAAGCATTGCGGATGCGTCCGCTCGGATCCGCGCCAAAGACCTGTCGCCGGTCGATCTGGTCGAGGCGAAGCTCGAACGGATCGCCGAACTCGATCCGACGCTCAACTGCTTCGTGAAGCTGCTCGGCGACGAAGCCCTGGCGGAGGCCCGCTCGGCGGAGGCGGAGATCGCAAAAGGCGGCTGGAAAGGGCCGCTGCACGGCGTGCCGATCGGCCTGAAGGACATCTACAATACCGCGGGCGTCGCGACGACGGCGCAGTCCGCCACTCTCCAGGACCACGTCCCGACCGAAGACGCGACGACGGTCCGCCGGCTGCGCGAAGCCGGCGCGATCGTGCTCGGCAAGCTCACGACCTACGAGTTCGCCCTCGGCGGCTCCTCGTTCGACCTGCCCTGGCCGCCGGCGCGGAACCCCTGGAACACGGCGCTCGACCCTTCGGGCTCCTCTTCCGGATCGGGCGCGGCGACGGCGGCCGGCCTCTGTCTCGGCACGATGGGCTCGGACACCGGCGGTTCGATCCGGGGACCCGCAGCGTGGTGCGGCCTCGCCGGCGTCAAGCCGACCTATGGCCTGTTGAGCCGGCGCGGCATTCTCCCGCTCTCCTTTTCGCTCGACCATGCGGGGCCGCTCTGCTGGACCTCGGAAGACTGCGCGCTGATGATGGACGCGCTCGCCGGGCATGACCCGCTCGACGTCGCGAGCGCTGATCCGGGGCCGATCGACTTCGCCGGCGCGCTCGGCGCGAGCCTCCGGGGCCTTCGCGTCGGCGTTGTCCGCCACTTCTTCGAGGAAGAGGTCGAGACCCGCGCCGACGTCGTCGCTGCGTTGGACAACGCCTTGGCCGCTCTGAAGGATGCCGGCGCCGGCGTCGCCGACGTGCGCATGTCGCCGTTCGCCGAGTACAACGCCGTCGGGATGGTCATTTCACGCGGCGAGGCCTTCGCCATCCATGAGCACTGGCTGAAGACGCATCCGGAGAAGTACGGCGCCTACGGCCGGCTTCGCCTGATGTCCGGCGCGTTCTTGACCGCCGCCAACCTGGTCAACGCCATGCGACACCGGGCCCGGATGATCGCCGCCTACGCCGAGACGATGCGGTCCTTCGACGTCCTGGTCTTTCCGACCGGCAGCGGCGTCGCGGAGCCGCTCGGCGCCGACTCGATGTCCGCGCCCGTCGGCAAGTCGTCCTTCTTCAATCGCGTGTTCAACGTGCTGGGCGGGCCGGCGCATTCGATCTGCAGCGGCTTTTCCGAAGAGGGCCTGCCACTCTCGCTGCAGGTCGCCGGCCGGCCGTTCGAGGACGCGCGCGTGCTCGCCGTCGGCCACATGCTCGAGCAGGCGCTCGGCACGCGCGGTCGGCGTCCCGAAGTCGCGACGCCCGCCCCGCCGCCGCCGGAACCGACCGCCGCCCCGACGGAATGGGCGAGCGACGCTTTCGTCGACCGGATGCGCGCGCTCGGCCTGCCGGACCTATCCGAGCCGGAGATGGCGACGCTGGAGCGGATGGCGACGGGCATCACCGCGACGGCCGCCTTCCTGGCGGACGAACGCCCCTATTATGAGGAGCCGCCGAACGCGCTACGCTTGTCGCCGCCGGTCTATCCGGCCTGAGGACCGCGAGCGGAGAGCGACGCCCATGCGACACGAGACATCCCCCATGAACGGCGACTTCGGCCTGACGATCGAAGACGTCCGCCGCAGCGATCTCGCCGATCCCGTCTTCCAGCAGGAGGCGTTCGATCTCTGGACCCGGCATGGCGGCCTGCTGGCCGTCCGGGGCGACGATCTCCGCGACCTCGCGCCGGAAGAACTGGTCGCGTGGTCCAACGTCTTCGGCGCGGTCGAGAACGAGACTCACGCCGCCCGCGAAGACAAGATGGTGAAGGGCTTCCCGATCCTGAAGATCGGCAATGTGAAGGACGAAAGCGGCAAGGCGACCGCCCAGCTCGCCATCGTGCCGCAGCTCAAGTCCGACGACGACGTCCGTTACAATCCGGAAACGCGCCGGCCGGTCTGGCACACCGATTCGACCTTCCGGAAGCGCCCGCCGATCGGGTCCGTCTTCCATTGCCGGCAGGCGCCGTCGGCGGGCGGCGAGACGCTTTTCGCGGACATGCGCGCCGCCTACCGCAAGCTCGACGATCAGACCCGCGCGAAGCTCGACGGGCTGGAAGCCGTCTGCTCGCTCGCGCACCATGACAAGAAGATCAGCTTGTATTCGCCCGGATACCCCGTCCTGACGCCGGAACAGCGCGCGGCCAATCCGCCCAATCGCGTGCCGCTCGTCCTGAAGCATCCGGTGAGCGGCGAGCCCGCGCTCTACGGCCTGAACAGCTCGACCTGCGCGATCCTGCCGAAGGGCGAGGCGATATCGGACGACCTGCTCGACTATTGCGACCTTGAAGGCATCGAGGACAAGAGCGTCAACATCTGGCGCGAGATGCTGCCCTTCGTCACCGGTCCCGAGTTCACCGTCCGGTGGCGCTGGCGGCCGGGCGACATCGTCGCCTGGGACAACCGCTGCACCATCCATGCCGCGACGGGCTACGACTATTCAGGCGAGGCGCGGGAGATGTGGCGTCTGACGCTGCTCGACCGCTCCCAGGCGATGGCGGCGGAATAGCCGCCGCGATGGCCGCCCCGGACCCTGTCGCCGACGCCGAAGCCCGCGCGATCCACGATCGCATCCTGACGATCGACACCCACGTCGATACCGGGCCCGGCTTCATGACCGCCGCGCTCGATCCCGGGCGGATCAGCCGCGCCCAGGTCTACCTGCCGGGCATGCGGGCCGGCGGCCTCGATGGCGCGTTCTTCATCGTCTACACGGCCCAGGGCCGCCGGGACGCCGATGGCTACGCCGCCGCGCGGCTGGCGGCGGAGGACAAGTTCCAGGGCATCGACCGGATGCTGCGCGCCTATCCGCGCGAGATCGCCCAGGCCCGGACGGCCGAGGAAGCGCGCGCCGTCCATGCCTCGGGCCGGCTCGTCGCGTTGATCGGGATGGAAAACGCCTATCCGTTGGGCGACGACGTATCGGACGTTCCCATGTGGGCGGCGCGCGGCGTCCGCTATCTCTCGATCACGCATTTCGGACATAACCAGTTCGGGGCGAGTTCGAACGCCAGCCGGGCGCTCGGCGACGCCGATACGGACGACGGCCTGACCGACTGCGGCGCCGACCTCGTCCGCGCCCTGAACGCCGCCGGGATCATGGTCGATCTCAGCCATGTCGGCCGGCGGACGGGACTGGAGGCGCTGGCGCTTTCGAAGGCGCCGGTGATCGCGTCGCATTCCGGCGCGCGCGCGGTGTACGACAATCCGCGCAACCTGGACGACGCCCAGTTGCAGGCGATCGCGGAAAAGGGCGGCGTCGCCCAGATGGTGGCATATCGCGGTTACGTCGGCGACGTCGATCCGGAGATGGCGCGGGCGCAGCGCATGCTACGCGAACGGCTGGGACTGACGGTCGGCGGCGCGATGCAGCGCGCATCGGCCGCCACGCTCGACGACTATGCGCGCGAACTGGCCCGCATCCGCGCCGCATACCCGGACGTGACGCTGGCGCAGTTCGCGGACCACATCGACCACGCCGTGAAAACCGTCGGCGTCGAACATGTCGGCCTCTCCGCGGATTTCGACGGCGGCGGCGGCCTTCAGGGCTGGGACAGCGCAGCCGAGAGCTTCAACGTCACGCGCGAGTTGCTGACGCGCGGGTATTCCGAAGCCGACCTCGCCAAGCTCTGGGGCGGCAACATCCTGCGCGTGATGGACGCCGTCCAGGCGATGGCGCAATGAGGCGACCCGATGAATCGCCTGACGGTTGCTGCACAAATCCTGAATTGTGCAGTGCAAAAGATTTGGACTCGACAGTCCCGACTCGAGCGCGCAAGCTTTTCATGCAGCGCAACACACGACGTCGGACGCAGTCGTCAAAGCCTCAAGCAACCAGAACCGAGAGGACGCACATGACCAGGATTTCCAAACTGCTCGCCGCCTCGACCCTTGCGATCGCCGCCGCCTTGGGCGCAGCCCAGCCCGCGCAGGCGAAGCCGGAGCAGTTGACCATCTTCGGCGGGCCGCTGAACACAAGCTGGTACGTCATGGCCGGCTGGCTCGCGACGGAACTGCAGAAGGCCGGCGTCAAGGCGAACAGCGAACTTGGCGGCGCGCTCTCGAACCTGGTGCAGATCAGCCAGGGTCCGCAGAACATGGGCATCACCTTCGCCGCGGCGACGCCGATGGCCTATGCCGGCGAGAAGCCGTTCCCGGGGCCGACCAAGGACTTCTGCGCTATCCAGCTTCTGCAGCGCAGCGGGTTCCAGGCACTGGTCTCGATCTCAAGCGGCGTCAACTCGGCCGCCGACCTCAAGGGCAAGACGTTCTCCGGCCAGGCGGTCGGCAACCTCTCGCAGGTGGCGCTGGCCGATTTCCTGAAGGCGAACGGCATGTCGAGCGACGACCTCGACCTCGCCATCGGCGGCCAGCAGTTCGGCGCGGACGGCGTCAAGGACCGCCGCTTCGCCGGCTTCGCCGCGATGAGCGGCTACCCCTCCCCGCCGATCATGGACGCCGCGACCTCGGTCAAGGTGAAGTTCCTGCCGGTGGACGACGCGACCTTCGAGAAGGTCAAGGCGATGAACGCCGGCTATGTCCGGACCGAAATCCCGGCCGGCGTCTATCCGGGTCAGGACGAGGCCGTCCCGACGTTCGGCACCTACTCGATGCTGCTGATGAACCCGACCACGTCCGAAGAGGACCAGATGTTCGTGACCAAGCTGGTGCACGAGAACTGGGACGGCCTGAACGCCGCGCATGGCTCGACCAAGTGGCTGACGCCGAAGATCGCAGCCGACGTTCCGGGCGTGCCGCTCTGCCCGGGCGCGAAGGCCTACTGGACCTCGGTCGGCGCGCTCTAGGGGAATCGGGACCGATCGAGGGAAACGGACGGACCTGACATGACGGCGGACGCCAAGCCGTCCCACGCCCCGATCGTCGATCTTCCGTCCTGGCGGACGGAGATCGCCCCCTTCTTCGCCAGCTTCTCCATGAAGAAGCTGGCGTCGTTGGTGGCGGTCGCGATGTCGATCTACCACCTCTACACCGGCTATTTCGGCGAGCCGGTGCCGGAGTTCCATCGCCCGACCCATCTGATGTTCGCGCTCGCGGTCCTCTTCATCGACCGCGACCGCACTTCGGAAACCCGCCTCGGCCGCATCTGGAAGTATGTGTGGGACTGGACGCTGACGGCGCTTCTGGTGGCCTCCTGCGTCCACCTGATCCTCAGCGTCGACTACATCCAGACCCGGATGCAGTTCATCACGCCGCTGACCGATATTGAAAAGGTGCTGAGCGTCGCGCTGTTCGCCGTGGTGCTCGAGGCGGCGCGCCGGACGACAGGCTGGACGCTCGTCGTCATCGTGCTGGCGTTCCTGGCCTTCGCGATCTGGGGCGACGCCCTGCCGCCGCCGTTCTGGCATTCGGGCAAGACGCTTTGGCAGGTCATGGACCTGATGTACCTGACCAACCTCGGCATGCTGGGCTCGCCGCTTGGCGTGACGGCGAGCTACATCTTCCATTTCGTTTTCTTCGGCGCGCTGCTGGTCGCGTCCGGCGCCGGCAGCTTTTTCACCGACGCCGCCAACGCGATCACCGGAAAGTATATCGGCGGGCCGGCCAAGACGGCCGTCGTCTCCAGCGCCTTCATGGCGTCGGTCTCCGGCACGGCGGCGGGCAACGTCGCGACGACCGGATCGTTCACCATCCCGGCGATGAAAGCGGCCGGCTACAAACCGACTTTCGCGGCCGCCGTCGAAGCGGTCGCCTCCTCGGGCGGCCTGATGACGCCGCCCGTGCTGGGCGCGACCGCCTTCGTCATGGCCGAGATGACCAGCATTCCCTATTACGAGATCGTCGTCGCGGCGATCCTCCCGGCCATCCTCTACTATGTCGGCACCTTCGTGACGGTCGACCTGGAGGCCCGCAAGCTCGGCCTGCCGCCGATGCACGCGGCGGACATCCCGCGGCTCCGTGATGTTTTGATCAAGCGCGGCTATCTGGTGCTGCCGCTCGTCACGCTGATCTGGTTCATCGTCGCGGGCTATACCCTGGTGCACGCGGCGATCTGGTCGATCCTGGCGCTCGTCGTCCTGCTGTTCGCGCTGGACCCGCAGAACCGGCGGAACTTCTTCCGCGTCGTCTGGCAGGCGATGACCGACGCGCCCCGGATGATGGGGCAGATCACCGTCGCCGTGACGATCGGCGGCATCCTGGTCGGCATCATCGTGCAGACCGGCATCGGCGTGCGCCTCAGCGCGATCATCCTGGATTTCGCCGGCGGCGAGCTGTTCAACGTGCTGCTGCTGACGATGTTCTTCTCGATCCTGCTCGGCATGGGCATGCCGGCGACGGGCGCCTACATCATCCTGGCGCTGCTGCTCGCGCCCGGCATGGTGAAGCTCGGCGTGCCGCTGCTCGCGGCGCACATGTTCATCTTCTACGGCGGCTGCAAGTCGAACATCACGCCGCCCGTCGCCATCGCAGCCTTTGCGGCCGCCGCCATCGCCGGCACGGGACCGATGCGGACCGCCGCCAAGTCCTTCGTCATTGGGCTGCCGATCTACATCCTGCCATTCATGTTCGTCTATGCGCCGGAGTTGCTCGGCATCGGCGGCTACGGATGGGCGAGCGCCTGGCGCTTCATCACGGCCGCGTTCGGCATCGCCGCCCTGTCTGTCGCCTGCGTCGGCTGGATGCTGCGCCCGCTGCCGATCCTGGAGCGGCTCGCCTGGTTCTGCGCGTCGGGCGTCTTCATCTTCCCGGGCGCGGTGACCGACACGATCGCCTTCGTCCTATTCGGGCTGCTGACCGCCTATGCCGTCTGGCGGAAACGCGCCGCCCCCGTTCCGCATCCGTCAGTCGAATAGGGTCGCCAACCGCTGCTTGATGCTGTCCGCAATATAGAGCGCCAGCGCCTGGATGGTGGAGGTCGGATTGACGCCGCCCGACGTCACCCAGATGCTGCCGTCCACGATGAAGAGGTTCTTCACGTCGTGGCTGCGGCCCCATGCGTTCACGACCGAACGTTCCGGGTCGTCGCCCATGCGCGCGGTGCCGAGCAAGTGGCCTGGGTAGTTCAGGACCGTGCGCGACGCGCTGACGTCGCGCGCGCCGGCCGCTTCCAGGATCTCCGTCGCGCGGGCGATGCCGTGCTCCATCATCGCGGCCGTATTCTCGCTGATCGTGTACTCGATCTTCGGCGCCGGAATGCCGTGGCTGTCCTTGAGGTCCGGGTCGAGCGTAACCCGGTTGTGCGCCTCCGGCAGGTCCTCGCAGGCGACGCCGATCTGGAGGCGATGGTAGAGCAGCTTTCGGAAGGCGCTGTGATGGTCGCGGCCCCAGGGCAGGCGCCCCGCCTCCATGCTGGTGATCGCCTCGTTGACCGGTCCCGTGCCGCGCGAATATTGCAGCGTGTAGCCGCGCACGAAGCCGCGCGACCGGTCGGTCTCGTAGAACTCCTTGCTCCAGATGACGGTCTGGGGCGCGCGGTCGCCGTCCATCTCCTCGTCGACATAGCCCACGACCATCGGCCAGGGATGCAACATCAGATTCCGGCCGACGAGGCCGGAGGAGTTCGCCAGCCCCGCCGGGAACTGGCCGGAAGCGGAGTTCAGCAGCAGGCGCGGCGTGCCGACGCCGTTCGCCGCCAGGATGACCACTTCCGCCGGCTGGAACCGCTCCCGCCCATCGGGGTCATAGTAGACGACGCCCGTCGCCATGCCGTCCGCGTTGGTCACGATCTCCCGGACCCGACAGCGCGTGCGGAGTTCGACGCCGGCGCGGAGCGCGTGCGGCCAATAGGTGATGTCGACGCTCGCCTTGGCGCCCTGGGCGCAGCCGGGCGTGCAGTTGCCGAGATTGATGCAGGGCGCGCGGCCCTCGTACTCCTGCGTCGCGACCGCGATCTCGGATGGCCACCAGTGCCAGCCGAGCGTGTTGGTCGCCCGCGCGAGACGCGTCCCGGTCCGGCCGAGCGGGACCGGCGGCATGTTGGGATCGTGCGGCGGATACGCGGGATCGCCCGCGAGGCCCGCGACGCCCATCATGCGGTCGTTCTCCGCGAAGTGGGGCTCCAGCGTCCAGTAGTCGATCGGCCAGTCGTCGGCGACGCCGTCGAGGCTGCGCACCCGGAAGTCGGAGGGATGCATGCGCGGAAAGTGGGCCGTGTAGAGGATCGTG
>DAINCG010000177.1:0-8035 GCA_036732525.1 Pseudomonadota bacterium
GGGCGCGATTTCGATCATGCGGCCGCCGGCTTGGTGGCCAGCGAACGGCTTTGCCTTGCGCGGTCCGAATCCCAGGCAGGGCTCGGTCCGAAAGACCTCGCGCCAGGCCCCCGCCGTGGGCGGCGCGCCGGGCGTAATGTCGGCGATCACGAAATGCAGCGCCGCGCAGGTCTTTGCACTGTCCCAACGGGTGAACGACGCCATCAGGCGCTTGCCGTCGCCGAGCAGCAGCAGGTCGTGCAGCCGCATGGCGAGGCCGGCATAGCCGACATTGCGTCCGGGCTTGATCGCGTAGCCGGCGGCCTCTGCGTCCCGGTCGAAGCCTTCCTGGTTGATTTCGACCGCGATGTCGGTGGCCAGCAACTCGGGCGGCTTGGCGTCCGGCCGGACGAAGAAGAATCGCCCGCTGCGTTCCGCGACCAGGATGCCGTCGTCGAATGCGACGAACGCGCCGCCGCCGTTCTCGAAATCGCCGTCGAGCGAGGGCAGGCTGATGTCCCGTCGGGCGAGGCGAATAAAGGTCGTCGTGATCGAGGTCGTCGAGACGGCGGGCTGCGTCTGGGCGGCGAGCGGGTTGTACTTGATGACGCGGCGCAGCTTGTCCGGCGTCAACTCGCCGGTCCACACGACCACGAACAGGGCGACCAGCGCGGTCAGCGCCAGCATTCCGATCGCGGTCATGCCGTAGAGCAGCCAGCGGAACATGTCCCAGCGCTCCTAGATCAGTTCGCGGCGGCGGTGAGCAGAATGTGCAGGCGCTTGGGGCCGTGCGCGCCGCGCACCAGCTTCGATTCGATGTCGGCCGTGCCACTGACCCCGGTGACGAAGTTGATGTTGCGGGGCTGCGGCCGCCCCGATTCCCGGAATTCCCGCCAGAAGTCCTCCATGTGGCGGACGATTCCGTCTCTCGGCGCCAGCACGATGTGCCGGAGCGGCAGGAAGGCGTAGAGCGTCGGCTGCTCCGGCCGGGACAGCAGGACGAGCGAACCCGTCTCCGCGATGCCCCATTCGGCGCGGCTGACGGCGACGCCCTCGTTCGGGTCGAGCGCGCGGTGGACATCGAGGCCGGACCAGTCGAGCGCCTCCAGGCTCGGATCTGGCGCGAGCGCGAGCGACGGCGCAGCGCCCTCCGCTTCGAGATAGCGGCGGATCGCGGCCGGCGCGTCGGCGACGCTATCGATCTCTTCGATCGTCGCGGCGAGCCGCTCTGACGTGACCTTGGCCTTGAACTCCTCGATCGGATCCTGCCGGCGGAGAGCCGGCTGGGTCCGCGACGGGTCCGCCAAGAGCGCCGCCGCGGCGGCTTCGACGGCCGCCGCGTCCGGCGGGCCGGCCCGTCCGACGGCGCGCCGGATGCGGCCGACGATGCGCGCTCTCGCGTCAGTCATCCGCGCCCTCCTGCTTGCCCTTGAAGCCGCGCTTGCGGAATGGGCTGCCCGGATAGACGCCGAGCAGCCGGAACTCGCGGCTGAAGAAGCCGAGCTCCTCCAGCGCCAGCTTGACCCCGGCGTCGTCCGGATGGCCTTCGATATCGGCGTAGAACTGAGTCGCGAAGAACTCGCCTTCGACCATGTAGCTTTCGAGCTTGGTCATGTTCACGCCGTTGGTCGCGAACCCGCCGAGCGCCTTGTAGAGCGCCGCCGGCACGTTTCTCACGCGGAAAATGAACGTCGTGACCGTAACGGATTCATTCGTATCGGGAATTTTCGGTTCGCGCGCCAGCACGATGAACCGCGTCGTATTATAGGAATGGTCCTCCATTTCCGCTTTCAGCACGTCCAGACCGTAGGTCTTCGCCGCGAGCGAGGAGGCGATGGCGGACTCCGTCAGGTCGGTCGAATTCGCGAGGTCGGCGGCGGCGCCGGCGGTGTCGACGTGGACGATCGCCTGTAGGCCAAGCTCCTTGATCGCCTTCCGGCACTGGCCGAGCGCGTGCACATGGCTGCGCACTTTCTTGATCGTCTGCAGGGTCGCGCCCTTCGGCGCCATCAGAAAGTGGCGGACCGGCTCGAAATGTTCGCCGACGATGTGCAGACCCGTCGCCGGCAGCAGATGGTGGATGTCCGCGACGCGGCCTGCGATCGAATTCTCGATCGGGATCATCGCGAGCTTGGCCTGACCGTCCTCGACCGCGCCGAACGCGCCTTCGAACGAGCCGCAGGGCAGGGGCGTCATGTTCGGAAACGCCGCGAGGCACGCAAGGTTCGAATAGGCGCCCGGCGCGCCCTGGAAGGCGATCAGGTTATCGGCATCGGTCATCGGGTCGGTTTCGCTTCGTTTCAGGTTCGAGGCGCCAGCATGGCGCGCGCCCGTTCTAGGTCGTCCGGGCCGTCCACGCCAAGCGGCACGTCGTCGACGACGGCGGCCGCGATGATCATGCCGTCCTCGAGCGCCCGCAACTGCTCCAGCCGCTCGCGTTGTTCGAGCGGGCTCGGCGGCAGCGCGACGAAGCGCTCAAGCGCCGGGCGCCGGTAGGCGTAGAGGCCGATGTGATGCCAAAGCGGCCCCGGGCCGGTCGGCGCCGTCGCGCGCGTGAAATAGAGCGCCCTGCCGGACTTCGCGAGGACGGCTTTGACGACGTTCGGATTGGTCCGCTCTTCCTCCCGCCGGATTTCGGCCACAAGCGTCGCGATATCGACCATCGGGTCGGCGAGCAGGTCGAGCGCCGCCCTTATCGCCGCCGGCGCGATCGTCGGCAGATCGCCCTGGACGTTGACGACGATCTCGTGCCGGCCCGCCGGATCGATTTCCCGAAGAGCCGCCATGATGCGGTCGGAGCCGGACGGCAGGTCCGGATCGGTCAGAACCGCGTCGGCGCCGGCGGCGCGCGCCGCCTCGACGACCTCCGGGTCGGCGGCGGCGACTGCGACCGGGCCGATATCGGCGGCCCGCGCCCGGTCGACCACATGCGCGATCATCGGCCGGCCATGGATATCCGCGAGCGGCTTGCCGGGAAGGCGGGTCGCCTGCATGCGGGCGGGGATCAGGATGATGGCGGCGGCGTTTGTCATGCGGGCCATGAACGCGCTTACCGGCGCCTATGCGACGCGACGGAAAGACGCAGCGGGTTAGGCGCTTGCGCTCGTTATGTTGCAGACCGATACATACGGGCGTCTCAGCGCCCGAGAGGAGCGATTCCGACTATGGACACGATGAAGCTCAACAAGATCGCGGCGGCCATCCTGCTCGCGGGCGTCGTCGCCATGACGACCGGCTTCGTCACCCGCCTGATCCATCCGGCGGCCGGCGGCGGTCATGGCGGCGATAGCCACGACGAGAAGCGCATCCTGGCGGCCTACGTGCAGGAAGGCGAAAGCCACGGCGCCGCGGCGGAAGCCCCGTCCGGGCCGGAGCCGATCGCGCCCCTGCTGGCGTCGGCGGACGTCGCGGAAGGCGAGAAGGTGTTCAAGAAGTGCCAAGCCTGCCACACGGCGGACAAGGGCGGCGCGAACAAGGTCGGTCCTGCGCTCTATGGCGTCGTCGGCAACGACATCGCGACCCATGACGGCTTCAGCTATTCGGATGCGCTGCAGGGCCTGCCGGGCGACTGGACCTACGACGCGCTGAACCACTTCCTCTACAAGCCCAAGGACTACGCCAACGGCACGAAGATGGCGTTCGCGGGCTTGAGCCGGGCCTCCGACCGGGCGGCGGTGATCGCTTATCTCCGCAGCCAGGACGATTCGCCGGAAGCGCTGCCCGACCCGGCCCAGGCGGACGGCGCCGAAGCGAAGCCCGAAGAGGGCCAGCCCGCCGAAGCCAAGCCGGAAGGCTCCGAGGAGTCCGCGCCGAAGCACTGAGCGAACGGCGGCGGGAGGGCTCGTCCGATGGACCCGCGTATTCCCGCCGACGCTCGGGCGCTGGCGCATCGGTTGGCCGACGCGGCCCGGCCGATCCTGCAAGGCTATTTCCGCCAGCCGATCCCGGTCGACGGGAAGGCCGACGATTCGCCCGTGACGCGCGCCGACCGCGAGGCGGAGGCGGCGATGCGGGCCATCCTCGCCGCCGAAGCGCCCGACTCCGGCGTGATCGGGGAGGAATACGGCACGGAGAATCCGGACGCCGAATATGTCTGGGCGCTCGATCCGCTCGACGGCACGCGCGCCTTCGTCTCCGGCAAGCCCCAACTCGGCACGCTGATCGCGCTGATGCATCGGGGAAGCCCCATCCTCGGCGTCATCGACATGCCGATCCTGGAAGAACGCTGGACCGGCGTGCTTGGCGTCGGGACGACGTTGAACGGCGCGCCCGTGCGCACCCGTACGGCCGTCGACCTCGCCGACGCACGCCTCGGCACGACCAGCCCCGAGATATTCGCGGCGCCCGAGGATATGGCGGCCTATAGGCGGCTCCGCGAACGCGTGCTGGACTGCAATTTCGGGGGCGACTGCTACAACTACGCCGTCCTGGCCGGCGGCTATATCGACCTCGTGCTCGAAACGACGTTGAAGACATGGGACTTCGCGGCGCTTGCGCCGGTGGTGATCGCGGCTGGCGGCGCCATGACCGACTGGTCGGGCGCGCCCTTGACCAAAGCCAGCGCCGGCGATGTCCTGGCGTCGAGCGACCCGGCGCTGCATCGCGCCGCGCTCGGCGTCCTAACGGAGAAGTAATCCGCGCGAGGCTTGTCAGGCGATGCGCCAACTCCCACCATCCAAGCCGATGATTCGCCGCCTCGCCGTCGCCCTGACCCTCGTTTTCGCCGTTGGCGCGTCCGCGGCCGATGCGCAGGATCGCGCCGGCCTGACCGAGGCGGAGCGCGCCTGCCTCCAGGCCGCGGCGCCGCCTTTGCAAGCGACCGAGGGCGTGATTCGCTCCCACGCGATCGCGATGCACGGCGTGCCGAAATACGGGCCGGACTTCACGCATTTCGACTACGTCAACCCGGACGCGCCGACCGGCGGCCGGCTCCGTCTCGCCTCCGAGGGCGGCTTCGACAGCTTCAATCCGTTCAATTCGAAGGGGGACGCGGCCGACCCCGGCGTCTACGAGACGCTGATGACGAGCAGCGACGACGAGCCCTTCACCGAATATGGCCTGCTCGCCGAGACGATCGAATACCCCGCCGACCGCTCCTGGGTCGCCTTCCATCTGCGCCCGGAAGCCCGCTGGCATGACGGCAAGCCCGTGACGGCGGACGACGTGGTGTTCTCGTTCAACGTGCTGCGTGAGCAGGGCGCGCCCTTCTACCGCTACTATTACGGCAGCGTCGCCGGCGCGGAGAAGTTGGACGAGCGATCGGTCAAGTTTTCGTTCGGCTCCAACTCCAACCAGGAACTGCCTCTTATTCTTGGGCAATTGCCGATTCTGCCGAAGCATTGGTGGGAGGGGCGCGACTTCTCCGCAACCCATCTCGACCCGCCGCTCGGCTCGGGCCCTTACAAGATCGCGTCGTTCGAGCCCGGCCGCTATGTCGAGCGGGAGCTGGTCGACGATTATTGGGGCAAGGACCTCCCGGTCCGTCGCGGACTCAGCAATTTCGAGCGCATCCGGGTCGACTACTACCGGGACCGCATCGCGATTCGCGAGGCGGTGAAGGGCGGCGCCGTCGACTTTTTCCTCGAGAACACCGCGAAGTCCTGGGCGGTCGACTGGGATACGCCGGCAGTCCGCGCGGGCGAACTCATCAAGGAATTGATCCCGCAGGAAACGCCGCAGGGCATGCAGGCGTTCGTGATGAACACCCGCAAGCGGAAGTTCCAGGACCCGCGCGTCCGCGAGGCCATCGCCGCCGCGTTCGACTTCGAGTGGACCAACCGGAACCTGTTCTTCGGCCAGTACACGCGCTCCTACAGCTATTTCTCGAACTCCGATCTCGCCGCCCGCGGGCCGGCCGAGGGCGAGGAGCGGGCGATCCTGGAATGCCTCGCCGCATACCTGCCCGACGACGTGTTGTCGCCGCCGCCGGCGCCCGAATCGACCGACGGCAGCGGCTGGCCGCGCGCGAATCTCCGCAAGGCCTTTGCGCTCCTGAACGCGGCCGGCTGGGTCGTCCGCGACCTGAAACTGGTGAACGAGGAAACGGGCGAGCCGTTCCGCTTCGAGATCATGCTGGTCAGTCCGGCGTTCGAGCGCATCGTTCTGCCGTTCAAGCGCAATCTGAACCGGCTCGGCATTGAGGTGTCGGTTCGTCTGGCGGATCAATCGCAGTACATCAACCGCCTGCGCGACTTCGATTTCGACATGATCGTCGCCGGTTGGGGCCAATCGGAATCGCCGGGCAACGAGCAGCGCGACTTCTGGGGCAGCGCCGCCGCCTACCGCGCGGGCAGTCGAAACTACATCGGCATCAAGAATCCCGGCATTGACGCGTTGATCGAGGTGTTGATCGAGGCGCCGGACCGAACGAGCCTTGTCGCCCGCACCCGTGCCCTCGACCGGGCGCTCTTGGCCGGGCATTGGGTCGTGCCGAACTGGCATCTGGCGGCCCAGCGCATCGTCTACTGGAACAAGTTCGGCCGGCCCGCGGTCACGCCATATAAGGGCGTCGCCATCGACTCCTGGTGGTTCGATCCCGATAAAGCCGCGAAACTCACATTGGACGGCGCGACCTGATGCTGGCCTACATCGTTCGTCGCCTCCTCCTCATGATCCCGACGCTGCTCGGGATCATGGCCATCAATTTCTTCATCGTGCAGGCGGCGCCGGGCGGGCCGATCGAACAGGTCATCGCCGAGTTGACTGGCACGGGCGCCGCGACGGAACGGATCACCCAGTCCGGCGGAGACTTCGCCAGCGGCCAGGCGCAGGGCGGGCAGTCCGCGGACGGACAGAGCGATTCCGCCTATCGCGGCGCGCGCGGCCTCGACCCCGCCTTCATCGCCGATCTGGAGAAGCGCTTCGGCTTCGACAAGCCTTTGCACGAACGCTTCTTCGGCATGTTGTACGACTTCGTCCGCTTCGATTTCGGCGAAAGCTTCTTCCGCTCCGAACGCGTCGTCGATCTGGTCATCGACAAGATGCCCGTCTCCATCTCGCTCGGCCTCTGGACGACGCTGCTGGTCTATCTGATCTCGATCCCGCTCGGCGTCGCCAAGGCGACGCGGGACGGCGAACCGTTCGACCTCTGGACCAGCGCCATCGTCATCGTCGGCTACGCCATTCCGGGCTTCCTCTTCGCGGTCCTCCTGCTCGTGCTGTTCGCCGGCGGCAGCTATCTGCAATGGTTTCCGCTGCGCGGGCTGACGTCCGAAGGCTTCGAGCAGATGAGCTTCGTCCAGCAGGTCGCGGACTATTTCTGGCACTTGGCCTTGCCGGTGCTGTCCATGGTAATCGGCGGCTTCGCCGGGCTCACCATGCTGACCAAGAATTCCTTTATGGATCAGATCAATCAGCAGTATGTCCTGACGGCGCGCGCCAAGGGCCTGACCGAACGGCGCGTGCTCTACGGCCATGTCTTCCGCAACGCCATGCTGGTCGTGATCGCCGGCTTCCCGGCCGCCTTCGTCGGCATCCTCTTCACCGGCGCCCTCCTGGTCGAGATCATCTTCTCGCTCGACGGCCTGGGATTGCTGGGATACGAGGCGGCGATCAAGCGCGACTACCCGATCATGTTCGCGAGCGTCTGGTTCTTCTCGCTCCTGGGCCTCGTCATGGGACTGGTCGGCGACCTGACCTACATGTTCGTCGACCCGCGCATCGACTTCGAGGCGCGGCGGTCATGACGCTGTCCCCGATCAACCGTCGCCGCATTCAGACCTTCCAGGCGAACCGTCGAGGCTACTGGTCGGCGATCGCCTTCGCCATCCTGTTTTTTGTCAGCCTGTTCGCGGAGTTCGTGGCGAACGACAAGCCGTTCGTCGTGGTCTACGACGGCGGCGTCTACATGCCGGTCTTCAAGGCCTATGCCGAAACGGAGTTCGGCGGCGAGTTCCCGACGGAAGCGGACTACCGCGACCCCTATGTCGCGGAGAAAATCCACGAGAAGGGCTGGATGCTCTGGCCGTTGATCCGGTTCCACCACGCGACCGTCGCCTGGGACCTGCCGGCGCCGGCGCCGACCGGCCCCGACTCGACGCATATCCTCGGCACCGAC
>DAINCG010000177.1:8105-9180 GCA_036732525.1 Pseudomonadota bacterium
TCGATCGTCGGCGTCTCGGCGGGTTTGGTGCAGGGTTTCTACGGCGGCTGGCTCGATCTCATCTTCCAGCGCTTCATCGAAATCTGGGGCGGGCTGCCGCAACTCTACATCCTGATCATCCTGGCGAGCGTGGTCGAACCGAACTTCTGGTGGCTGCTGGGCTTGCTCTTGCTGTTCAGCTGGACCGGCCTCGTCGGCGTCGTCCGGGCGGAGACGCTCCGCGCCCGAAACCTGGACTTCGTGCGCGCCGCCCGCGCGCTCGGCGTCTCCAACGGGAAGATCATGTTCCGGCACGTGTTGCCGAACGCCATGGTCGCGACAATCACCTTCCTGCCGTTCATCCTGGCGGGCTCGGTGACGACCCTGACCGCGCTCGACTTCATCGGCTTCGGACTGCCGCCCGGCTCGCCGTCGCTTGGCGAGATGCTGCAGCAGGGCAAGAACAACCTGCAGGCCCCCTGGCTCGGCTTCACCGGCTTCTTCGCCATCGCGACGCTGCTGACCCTGCTCGTGTTCGCCGGCGAGGCGGTGCGCGACGCCTTCGATCCCCGGAAGACGCTCGCATGACCGAGACGCTCGCATGACCGGCGCCCCCCTCCTGCGCATCGACGACCTCGGCGTCCGCTTCGGCGGGGAAGGCGGACTCGACGCCGTGAAGGGCGTCTCGCTCGACCTCGCCGAGGGCGAGACCCTTGCGTTGGTCGGCGAGTCGGGGTCCGGCAAGTCGGTGACCGCGCTCTCGATCCTCCAGCTCTTGCCTTATCCGACGGCAAGCCATCCGACGGGCTCGATCACGTTCGACGGGGACGAGATGATCGGGGCGCCTGGGCGGCGGCTGCGCGACGTGCGCGGCAAGCGCGTCGGCATGATCTTCCAGGAGCCGATGACCTCGCTCAACCCGCTGCACACGGTCGCCAAGCAGATCGGCGAGAGCCTGATCGTGCACCGCGGCATGTCGCGGCAGGCGGCGCGGGCGCGGGCGCTGGAGCTTTTGAAGCTGGTCGGTCTGCAGGATCCGGAGCAACGCCTCGAAAGCTATCCACACCAGCTCTCCGGCGGCCAGCGCCAGCGCGTC
>DAINCG010000178.1:0-9105 GCA_036732525.1 Pseudomonadota bacterium
GCACATCGGCACGCTGCTGGCGGACCAGGCCTTCACCTTCACCGACTGGACCGCGGAGATGAAGGCCAAGGCGTCGATCTGCATTTCGAACGACGAGACGCTGATCGAATCGCTCGAAATCGCCAAGTCCCGCATCCAGGTCATGATCGACAAGGGAATGGAAATCCCCTCGGGCATGTTGCAGCGCCTGATCGACAAGGCGGACGAACGGATTGCGGGCATCAAGTCCGGCAAGCAGCCCGCGCTCAAGCCCGACGCCAACGCCAAATACTTCGCGGAGGTCGTGGTCGATCTGGACGCCATCAACGAGCCGATGATCGCGGACCCCGACGTCAACAATAGCGATGTCGCCAAGCGCTACACCCACGACACCATTCGGCCGATCTCCTACTACGGCGGCCAGAAGCCGGTCGATCTGGGCTTCGTCGGGTCGTGCATGGTGCACAAGGGCGACATGAACATCATCGCCCAGATGTTCCGCAATATCGAAAAGTCCGCCGGCAAGGTGGAGTTCAAGGCGCCGCTGGTGGTCGCGCCGCCGACCTACAACATCGTCGACGAACTCAAGGCCGAAGGCGACTGGGATATCCTCAAGCGGTATGCCGGCTTCGAATTCGACGACGCCGCGCCCAAGACCGAGGCGCGGAAGGAATACGAGAACATCCTCTATCTGGAGCGGCCGGGCTGCAATCTCTGCATGGGCAACCAGGAGAAGGCGGCCAAGGGCGATACCGTCATGGCCACCTCCACCCGGCTCTTCCAGGGCCGTGTCGTGGCCGATTCGGATGAGAAGAAGGGCGAATCGCTGCTGGCCTCCACGCCGGTCGTGGTGCTGTCGACGATCCTCGGCCGCACCCCGAGCATCGACGAGTACAAGGCCGCCGTCGACGGCATCGACCTCACCAAGTTCGCGCCGCCCGCGGCGTAACCGGCAGCCGCAGTCGACGACCGCGCCGGCGCGGCGCCGGTCGTCGATGCGCCGCTCTCTGCGGGCGGCGCATGGCGCTGCGCCGCGTCCCCCCACGCCGACTTCAACCCGCTTGATCACGCCGCGCTTCGGCGGCACGCTCCCGGCTTCGCGTCAATTCCGGCGTGGGGCGGGGGAACGAACATGATCAAGGTATGGGGACGGGCGGACGGGTCGAACGTCATCAAGGCGATGTGGTGCATCGGCGAGCTCGGCATTCCTTACGAACGGATCGACTGGGGCGGGAAGTTCGGCGGGAATGACGATCCGGCCTACCGGGCGAAGAACCCGAACGGACGGCTGCCGACCATCGAGGAAGAGGACGGCTGGTGCGTCTGGGAATCGGGCGCCGTCATCCGCTATCTCGCCGCCAAGCACGACATGGGCGGCCTCTATCCGGCCGATCCGCGCGCGCGCGCCGACGCCGACCGCTGGACGGACTGGAGCTCGCTCAACCTCGCGGGCTTCAACGTCGTCTACCTGGACTATTTCTTTCGCCTGCCGCCCGAGGAGCGCGACATCGCCAAGGTCGAGGCGGCGGCGAAGGCGGCAACGCCCTGGTTCGACATCCTGGACCGGCATCTCGCTGACCGGGCCTATGTCGCGGGCGACCGCCTGACCATCGGCGACATCCCGGCGGGCGCCTTGACCCATCGCTGGATGACCTGGACGCCGGACGGCATGCGCCCGTCCCATCCCAACGTCGAAGCCTGGTATGCCCGCCTGTGCGATCGGCCGGCCTACCGCGAGCACGTCGTCGAGAAGACCAACAAGCGGACCTTCTGACGTTACCGCGCGCGCTCAGGCCATGGCGGCGAGCGCGCCGCGGAAGCGGGCGAGCGCGGCCCCGAAAAGCGTGCCGCCGATCAGGGCGAGCCAGGCGAATTGCGGCCAGACGACGTCGAAGCCGGCGCCGCGGAACAGGATCGCCTGGGCCATGATGACGAAATGCGTGTTCGGCGCGGCCAGCATCAGGTGCTGTACGATCTCCGGCATGCTCTCCCGGGGCGTGACGCCGCCGCACAGCATTTGAAGCGGCAGCACCACCAGGATCACCAGCAGGCCGAACTGGGGCATCGAGCGGGCGACGGTCGCCAGCAGCACGCCCATGGAGGTCGTCGCGAACAGGTGCAGGGCCGCGCCGGCGAGCAGCAGCGGCAGGGATCCCGCGAGCGGCGTTCCGAGCAGGCCGCGACAGATCACGAGCAGGGCGAACATGGACGCCGACAGCACGACCAGACCCATCGCCCAGACCTTGCTGGTCAGGATCTCGACCGGCGAAACGGGCATCGCCAGGAGATGTTCGACGGCGCCGTGCTCGCGCTCACGGATCAGCGCTGCGCCGGTCAGAACGATCGAAAGCATCGTTACGTTGTTGATGACCTCCATGACGGCGCCGAACCAGCCGCGATCCAGCTCCGGATTGAACCGCGCCCGGAGCGCAAGTTCGACCGGCGGCGGTTCCGGCGGGCGGTCCCGGGCGACGAAGGCGCGGGTCTCGTCGGAAACGATGCGCGCGATGTAGGCGCTGCCGGTGAACGCCTGGCCGACGCGGGTCGCGTCGACGTTGAGCTGCACGCTCGGCTGCCGGCCGGCCAGGACGTCGCGCTGGAAACCGGGCGGAATGTCGAGCGCGAACGTGTCCGTGCCGGCGTCGAGCCGCGCATCCATCTCCGCCAGCGTCGCCAGATGCGGCGGCAGGAACTGTGGCGGCTGAAAGGCGGACCGAATGCGCAGGGACAAGGCTGAATTGTCCTCGTCCACGATGGCGAGGGCGGCGCGGTTCAGCGTGTCGGGGGTCGCCGTGGCCGCGGCGTAGATCGCGAGCGTGAAGGCGTAGACGATCAGCCCCAACATCGCGGGATCGCGCGCCAGACTGCGCAGTTCCTTGACGCCCAGCCAGAAGACGTTGCGTCCGCGCATCGGCCTAGGCCTGCTGCTTTTTCAGGAGGAGCGCTGCGGCGGCGACCAACGCCGGCACCGCGAGCAGAAGCGGGACGAACTCCGGCCAAAGGTCCGCGAAGCCAAGCGCCTTCGAGAACGCGCCGCGCGTCATCGTCAGGAAATGGGTCGTCGGATAGATCTCGCCGATCGCCCGCCCGACGCCTTGCAGGTTCTCCACCGGGTCCGTCAGCCCGGAAAAGCTGACCGCCGGCAAAGTCGTTCCGATCGCGGCGGCGAAGATGGCGGCGATCTGGCTGCGCACGAAACTCGAGATGAGCAGGCCGAGGGCGGTGGCGGCCATGACATAGACGAAGGCCCCTGCGGTCAGCGCCAGAAGACTGCCTTTGAAAGGCACGTCGAACGCCAGGACCGCCAGCGCGGCCAGGAAGAGGAAGCTTGCCGTCGAGACCGCGACGTAAGGCGCCTGCTTGCCGAGCAAAAACTCGAGCCGCGTGGTCGGCGTCACATAGAAGTTGACGATCGAGCCGAGCTCCTTCTCCCGCGCGACCGCCAGCGCCGTCAGCATGGCGGGCATCATGATCAGCAGGATCGGTATGATGGCGGGCGCCATCGCGACGATGCTGCGGACGTCGGGGTTGTAGCGGTAGCGCACCTCGATCGTGGCGGGCGGCGGCGGGATCGGCCTGCCGGCGTCGACTGCGCGCTGGCCGAGCCAGTCGGCATGCAAGGCGGCGACATAGCCCTGGATCGTCTCGGCGCGAACCGGCATCGCGCCGTCGACCCATGCGCCGACCGCGACCGGCCGGCCGCGGGCGATGTCGCGTGCGAAACCGGGCGGGATTTCGATCGCGAGGCTGATTTCCCCCGCGCGCATGCGCCGGTCGATATCGGCGTGGTCCGCGAGCGGCGCTTCCTCGATGAAGTAGCGCGAGCCGGCGATGTCGCTGGCATAGCGCTGGCTGGCGCCGGTCCGGTCCCAGTCGAGGACGGCGAAGCGCAGGCCGTCCACGTCCATCGAAAGGCCATAGCCCATGAAGACCAGCAGGACGCCGCTGCCGACGAGCGCCAACAGCAGGCGGATCGGATCGCGGCGCAGCGAGAGCGTCTCGACATAGGCGTAGGCGAGGATGCGGCGCGGGTCGCACCAGAGCGGGCGCGCCGCCTCGGCCGATGCCGGCGTCGCGGCGAACCCCGCGGCGCCCGGCGCGATCGCCGCGCCCGCGCCCGCATCTCTGAGATAGCCGATGAAGGCGTCTTCCAGCGTTGCGGCGCCGCGCTGTCGGGCAAGCGCCGCCGGCGCGCCGACCGCGAGCACCCGCCCGGCATGCATTAGCGCGATCCGGTCGCAGCGCCCGGCCTCGTTCATGAAGTGCGTCGAGATGAAAATCGTGACGCCGTCCCGGCGTGCGAGATCGACGAGACTGCGCCAGAAGGCGTCCCGCGCCAGCGGATCGACGCCGGAGGTCGGCTCGTCCAGGATCAGCACCTCCGGCCGATGGACCAGGGCCACCGCGAGGGACAGCCGCTGGCGATGCCCGAGCGGCAGCGCCTCGGGCAAGGCGTCGAGATGTCCTGCCAGGTCGAAGCGCGCCGCGAGTTCGGCGATGCGCCCCGGGATGTCAGCGGCGGGCAGCCCGAACAGGCGCGCGTGCAGCGCCAGGTTCTGGGCGACGGTCAGTTCCTGGTTCAGGGAGAAGGACTGGGACATGTAGCCGACGCGCCGGCGTTCGCCTTCCTCGCTGGTCCGGACGCGCTGGCCGAACAGCCAGGCCTCGCCCGCGCTCGGGGCAAGCAGCCCGGCCAGCATCTTCATCGTCGTGGTCTTGCCGCAGCCGTTCGAGCCGAGGAAGCCGAAGATCTCGCCCCGGCCGATGTCGAGGTCGACATCGTCGACCGCGGTGAAATCGTCGAAGCGCATGGTCAGGCCGCGCGCCCTGATCACTGCCTCGCCGTCCGCGTCCGCCGGCCGCGGCGGAATGACGACGGGCGCGCGCCCGGCCGTCCGCGCCGCGGGCAGAAGGGCGACGAACGCGTCTTCCAGCGTCGCCGCGCCGGTTCGGCTGCGCAACGCGGACGGGGCTTCGACGGCGAGCACGCGGCCGGCGTCCATGGCGACCAGCCGGTCAAAGCGCTCGGCCTCCTCCATGTAGGCCGTCGCCGCGAGAACGGTCATGCCCGGACGGTCGCGGCGCATGCGGTCGATCAGCTCCCAGAACTGCCGCCGGGCGAGCGGGTCGACGCCGGTCGTCGGCTCGTCGAGGATCAGCAGGTCCGGGTCGTGCACGAGCGCGCAGCAAAGGCCGAGCTTCTGTCGCATGCCGCCGGATAGCTTGCCGGCCGGTCGGTCGCGGAACGGCGCGAGGCCCGTCGCCGCAGTCAGCGCGGCGATCCTGCGGCGCCGGTCGGCGACGTTCAGGCCGAACAGGCGCGCGAACACGTCGACGTTCTCGGCGACGCTCAGCGTCGGGTAGAGGTTCCGTCCAAGCCCCTGCGGCATGAAGGCGATGCGCGGCGCGACGGCGCGCCGGTGCGCTGCGCCGGCCATGTCGCCGCCGAGCGCCTCGACCGAACCCTGCTGGACGGCGCGGGCGCCCGCGATCAGCGCGAGCAGGCTCGACTTGCCGACGCCGTCGGGACCGATCAGGCCGACCGTCTCGCCGCTCGGCACATCGAGGTCGACGCCGTCGAGCGCCAAGCGCCCGCCGTATTTCAGCGAAACGCCGCGGAGGCGCGCGGCCGGCGCCTCCCCGATCATTCGGGCAGCCTGACGTTGAGTTCCGGCGGCCATACGGCCCCGGCGTCCAGCCGCACATAGACCGCGCCCGGCAGCCCGGTCTTCACCTGGCGGCGATAGCGGCGCAGCAGGTCCGGATCGATCCGGGCTTTGATGCGGAACATCAGCTTCAGCCGCTCTTCCTGGGTCTCGACCGTCTTCGGCGTGAACTGCGCGATATCGGCCACGTGCGTGACGCTGGCCGGGATGACGTAGTCGGGCGCCGCGTCGAGCACGATCCGCGCCTCGGCGCCGAGCGCCGTCCGCCCGGCTTCGGCGGTCGACAGGAAGAACGTCATGTAGACGTCCGTGAGATCGACCAGATTGAGGATCGCGCCGCCGGCCGGCACGACTTCGCCGGTCTGCGCGGTCAGATACTGCACCCGGCCGGAGCGGGGCGCCTTCAAGGCTGCGTCCGCGATATCGGCTTCGATCCGTTCGACCGTCGCCGCCGCCGCCTCGGCCGCGGCTTGGGCGTTGACGACCTGGGATTCCGCGGCGCTGATCGCGGATTCGACTGCGGCGACGTTGGCGCGCGCCGCCGCCACGGCGGCGTTCGCGCCGGCGAAGCTCGCGCGATCGTTGTCGAGCGTTTCCGCCGCGATCGTGCCGCGGCGCGCCAGCTGGGCGGACCGGTCGAGGCGCTTGCGGGCGGCGTCGCGCTCGGCCTGCCGCTGCTCGACGACGGCAAGGGCGGCCTGCTTCTCCGCCTGGCGCTGCGTGACCATGGCGCGCGCCGTTTCGACGCCGATCAGCGCGCCGCGCCTGTGCGCTTCGGCTTCGCGTCGCGCCGCGTCGAGCGTGTCGGTGTCCATACGCGCCAGCACGTCGCCGGCTTCGACGAAGGCCCCTTCCGCGACCAGGATGTCGGCTATGCGGCCGGGCGCGCGCGCCGCGAGATCGATCTCGGTCGCTTCGATTCGGCCGTTCGCCCGCGCAAATCCGACCAGCTCTTCCGTCGGCCGGAACTCACGCCAGCCGGCGTAGACCGCCGTGGCGACAAGGACGGCGGCCCCGACGCGCCAGATGCGCCGCGCCGCGGGCCTCATGCCCCTGGCCCGAAGCGGCGTCTGCGTCGCGGCGGCCGGGCGTTCGCAATCCTCTGTCGCATCTCAAGCCCTCCCGTGCGCGGTCGGAGTATATCCCGAGCGCCGGCCTGGCTTTGCGATAGGTCAAACGCGGCGAACTTCGCCGCCGGTTCTGCTCGCGGCGCCTTTCAGCGGCCGCGCCAGACGGGCGGCCGTTTCTCGACGAACGCCTGGGGGCCTTCCTGGTAGTCTTCCGTTTCGGCCAGCCGGTCGAGGCCCGCCTCGCTCATCCGCCAAAGGGCCGCGTCGTCCTCGGTCATGGCGGCGTCGGCGATCAGGCGGCCTTCGATGACCGCGAGCGGCGCGTTGACGGCGATGCGTTCCGCCAGCGCCTTCGCCTTCGCCATCAAGTCTTCCGGCGGCACGACCGCGTTGACGAAACCCAGCGTATAGGCGCGCGCGGCGTCGATGGGATCGCCCGTCATGATCATTTCCATCGCGGTCGCCCGCCCGACCACGCGCGGCAGTCGGAAGACGCCGCCGGCGCCGGGGATCAGCGAGCGCTTCACTTCCGGCACGCCGAAGACCGCGCCCTCGACCGCGACGACGAGGTCGCAGGCGAGCGCGATCTCGCAGCCGCCGGCCAGCGCCGGCCCGTTGACGGCGGCGATCAGCGGTTTCCGTCGGTCGCGCCGCGTGACGCCAGCGAAGCCGCCGCGGGCGGTGAAAAGCGCCTTGATGTTTCCGGCGGCGATCGCCTTGAGGTCGGCACCGGCGGAGAATACCGGCCCGCGCGCCGTGATGATCGCGACCCAGAGATCGGCGTCGCCTTCGTAACGATCGAGCGCCGCCTCGATCGCGGACGCGGTTTCGCCGTCGACCGCATTGCGCGCCTCGGGCCGGTCGAGCGTGATGACCGCGATCCGGCCTTCGATCTCGAAATGTACGGGCATTCCGCCAATCTCCCCTGCCTCGGGCCGCTAGCCGCGCCCGCGTATCATGTCCCGCGCCACGACCATCCGGTGGACTTCCGACGGGCCCTCGCCGATGCGCCGGATGCGGCCCTCGCGATACCAGCGCTCCAGCGGCAGCTCCTCGGCCGCGCCCATGCCGCCGAAGATCTGGATACAGCGGTCGAGCACGCGATGCGCCGTCTCGGTGCCGTAGACCTTCGCGATCGAGGCGTCGATCTTGGCGTCCTCGCCCCGGTCCGCCTTCCAGGCGGCCTGATAGACCAGCAGCTTCGCGGCGCGGAGCTCGATTTCGGAATCCGCCAGCATCCACTGGATCGCCTGCTTGTCCGCGAGCGCGGAGCCGAAGGCGTGGCGCTGCTTGCTCCAGTCGATCGCCATTTCGAGCGCGGCGCGCGCGATGCCGATCGACAGCGCGGCATAGGGAATGCGCGCATGCACCAGCCATTCGTCGGCGAGCGCGAAGCCCTGTCCTTCCTCGCCCAGGCGGTTCTCGACCGGGATCTCGTAGTCGGTCAGCGTCACTTCGTTCGGCGCGTAGGAGCGCATCACCGGGATCTTGCGCCAGGAGATGCCCGGGCGGTCGGTGTCGATGATGAAGCTTGTGATGCCGCCCCGACCCTTCGCCTTGTCCGTCCGCGCGAACAGTATCCCCCAGCGCGCCTTGGTGATGCCGGTTATCCAGAGCTTGCTGCCGTTCAGGACGTAGCGGTCGCCCTTGCGTTCCGCCCGCGTCGCGATCGCCCGCGCCGGGTCGGAGCCGCCGCCGGGTTCGCTGATCGCGACGAAGGTGGTCTCGCCCGTCTCGACGGACTTGCGGCCGTATTTCTCGATCTGTGCGGGCGTTCCCTTGAAGATGACCAGGGGCGGGTCGGCGCCGAACGCGCCGCAGGCCGGGAAGTAGGCTCCCATCCGGCACTTGGCGGCCTCTTCGGCGACGACGCACTGCCCGAGGATGTTCAGGCCGGCGCCGCCATATTCGGCCGGCGACTGGACGCACCAGAGACCGAGCTCCTTCGCGCGGGCCTGCAGCGGCGCCAGCTGCGCCGCCGGGACCTCGTAGCTGTCGTGGGGCAGGGTATCCTCGACCGGCTTGACCTCGCGCTCCATGAAGCGGCGGACGGTCTCCTGCAACGCCAGCAGTTCTTCCGGCAAACGCCAGTTGCCGAGATCGCGGTCGCCGTCGTTCATTCCTGCCTACGTCCCTTCACGGTTCAGGGGCCGGCCTGCGGCGCATGCCGGACCAGGTCCGCCGCGGCTTCGTGGATCGCTTCGCCCCGGGTCGGGTGCGCGAAGATCATGCCCGCGACGTCGTCGAGCGTCGCACACATTTCGAGGGCCGTCGCGAAGGCGGCGGAGAGTTCGGCCACACCGGCGCCGACGGCCTGCAGACCGAGCACGAGGCCGTTGTCGGCGCGCGCCACCACACGGACGAAGCCGTCGTCGCGCTCGGACGTGAGC